>JAUXJB010000146.1 GCA_030624945.1 Deltaproteobacteria bacterium
ACACGACAGGCGCCCGCGGTCGAGCCGTACGCGTCTTCGCCGACGGCTCCTTCGACGGGTACGTTCACCTGAAGCCCGGCGAGAACAACCTCACCGTGGAGGCGCGCGCACCCGACGGACGGGAGTTCCGCGTCGAGCGCACGGTCCACTACAAGGCTCCCAAGGGCATCACCTTGGGCGCGCTCAAGCGGGCCAGCGAGCTCCGCGAGTCCCTGCGGGTGCGCACCGCGGAGACCGAGCTAGCAGCCCGAGCGCACGGCAAGCTCACGCTGAAGCGCAGCATCGAGATCCAGGTCGACCCTACTCGGGCCTTGCGCTACGTCGGGCGCGGACGGCCGCGCCCGCGCGCACTTCGCTCGCCTACGGCTCGCTGCGCGCCGCGCCTTTGGCGCGGCTTGCGGACCGCAGACCTCCTTACATGTCCCGGGGGCTCTCCGGGAAGACGCCCAGGTAGGCCAGACACGCGTGGGTCAGCTCGGTGGTGATCCGTTCCGCGTTCCAGGGCCGACCCGATACGTCTCCCGACTCGTAGAACAGAACGCGGCTCTGGAGAAAGTTGGTCACCATCTGGCTCGCGAACTCCGCGGCGATGGCGGGCTCGGGGTGCAGGATCTCGCGGCGGCGCGAGATGATCAGCGCGACGAAGCCGTCATTCGACTGGCGAACGAGGCGCTCCATACGCTCCTGGAAGCTGCGATCATAGACCGTGCGCAGCAGGAAGGCCCGGAGCAGCCCGACCCGATCGCCGTGGACGCTCACCCGGAACCCGATGATGGCCTGGACCGCCCCGGAGACGGAGAACCCGCGCCAGCGCTCGAGATCGGCCGTGCCCGCGGTCGTCGCCTGGGCCTCGGCCACGAAACGCTCGAAGAGCGTGTTTAGCAGGGCGTCCTTGTCGCGAAAGCGGGCGTAGAAGGCACCCACCGACGAGCCGGCACGCCGGGCGATGTCGGCCACGCCGACGTCTTCCCAGGCCTTCTCGCCCAGCAGCACCTCTGCTGCATCCAGCAGACGATCGAGGGTGGCACGGCTGCGCGCCTGTTGGGGAGGACGAATCCACTCGAGCTGGGGGGCTGTGGTCACTGCGGGCTCCGGACGAATCAGTATGCGAATTCTGATTCGGATCCTCGCGCATTCGATATCGATGTCAAGTCCGGCACGGGTACAGAGGGGCCGCTAGGACTTGTGGGGGAGGCGGATGTCCTCGATCAGCTGCTGCACCTCGGCGGGAGGGGGCGGCGTGAGCCGACTCACGACCAGCGTCACCGCAAAGTTGAGGAGCATGCCCACCGTTCCGATCCCCTCGGGACTGATGCCGAACAGCCAGTCCGACGCCCCGGCCTCGGGCCGAAAGGTGCGGAAATAGACGATGTAGGCGCCCGTGAAGAGGATGCCCGTCAGCATCCCGGCGATCGCGCCCTCCCTGGATGCCCGCTTGCTGAACACGCCGAGCACCAGGATCGGGAAGAAGCTCGAGGCGGCCAGCCCGAAGGCATAGGCGACGACCTGGGCCACGAAGCCCGGGGGGTTGACCCCGAAGTAGCCCGCGACCAGGACGGCCGCACCCGCGGAGATCCGAGCCAGGATCAGCTCGCGACGCTCGCTCATGCCGGGCGTGAAGATGGACTTGAACAGGTCGTGCGAGATCGAGGCGGAGATCACCAGCAACAGACCCGCCGCGGTCGAGAGCGCCGCCGCCAGGCCCCCCGCCGCCACCAAGGCGACCACCCAGGCGGGCAGACCCGCGATCTCGGGATTGGCCAGCACCATGATGTCGCGGTCCACGTGGAGCTCGTTCGTGGCGTCGTCGGGCGCGTAGGTGATCACGCCGTCGCCGTCCTTGTCCTCGAAGCGAATGAGACCGGTCTTCTCCCAGCTCAGGAACCACTCCGGGGCCTCGTCGTAGGCAGCTCCGTGTAGCGTCTGGACCATGTTGACGCGCGCGAAGGTCGCGACCGCGGGCGCCGTGGTGTAGAGCAAGCCGATGAAGACCAGCGCCCACATGACACTCCAGCGCGCGGCGCGCGCGCTGCGCACCGTGTAGAAGCGAATCAGCACGTGCGGCAGGCCGGCGGTCCCGGCCATCAGGGCCAGCGTGATGGCAAAGACGTCGATCATGCTCTTCTTGCCCGCGACGAAGGCCGCCGTGTACTCGGGAAAGCCCAGATCCCGATGAATCTGATCGATCGTCTCCAGCAGGTAGATCCCCGCGTTGGGACCGCTCGCCACGGTGGAGCCGAAGCCGAGCTGAGGAATCGGATTCCCCGTCAGGGCCATCGAGATGGCGACCGCCGGGATCAGATAGGCCACGATCAACACGATGTACTGCGCGACCTGCGTGTAGGTGATGCCGCGCATGCCGCCCAGCGTCGCGTACAGGAACACGAGCGCCATGCCGATCAACACGCCCGCATCGACGGGGACCTCGAGGAAGCGCGAGAAGACGATCCCGACGCCCCGCATCTGACCGGCCACATAGGTGAAGGACACGAAGATGGCGCAGCCGACGGCGACGACCCGCGCGAGCTGTGAGTAATAGCGGTCGCCGACGAACTCCGGGACGGTGTACTTGCCGTACTTGCGCAGGTAGGGCGCGAGCAACAGGGCGAGGAGGACGTACCCGCCGGTCCAGCCCATCAGGTAAATCGTCCCCGTGTAGCCCATGAAGGAGATGAGTCCCGCCATGGAAATGAACGACGCGGCGCTCATCCAGTCGGCGCCGGTCGCCATGCCGTTCGCGATGGCGGGGATACCCTGGCCCGCCACGTAGAACTCCGACGTCGAGCGCACGCGGCTCCAGATGGCGATCCCGATGTAGAGGGCGAACGTGAGACCGACGATCAGATAGGTCCAGCTCTGAATTCCCATCCGGGCCTCTAATCGAGATCGAAGCGGCGGTCGACGCGGTCCATCCAGCGCGCGTACACGAAGATCAGCGCGACGAAGACGTAGATGGCGCCCTGCTGCGCGAACCAGAATCCGAGGGGGAAGCCGCCGAGCGAGAACGCGTTCAGGGGCTCCACGAGCAGAATCCCGAGTCCGAACGACACCGCGAACCAGATGCTGAGCAGCACGACCAGGGCTCGGATGTTCTCGCGCCAGTAGCTTTTGGCGTCACGGCTGCCCTCTGCCACACGGCCCTCCCCGCCCGACGTCCTCTGCCGACGGCGAGGCCGACCGAGCCCGGCGCCGGGCGCGCCCAGCCTAGACTCGGACGCCCCTCAGGGGCAAGTCGCAGACATTTTCGCTACCAAGCCCCCCGATGTGGCGGCCCGGGAACAAGCTCGTTCACCCGTTCAACCCCGAGCTCGGTACGGGACTGGTCGTCGACGTATCGGGACGCTTTCTCAAGGTCTATTTCCCCGCGGTGGAACGAGAGATCACCCTGGCTGCCGAGGGGGCGGGACTGGAGCCGCTGGTGCTCCCCCCGGGCTCGCGCGCCCGCTTGATCGAGAGCGGCGACGAGATCGAGATCGCCGCGTGGGATGGGAAGTCGGGCTGCTACACGACGAGCGACGGTCGGGTCGTCGGAGATGCCGAGATCTGGCCGGTCGACGCGTCCAACTCCCCGATCGAACGTCTCGCACAGCTGCGTCTGGATCGCCTCGGCACCGTTCGAAATCGGCTCGAGGGAATCCGGCTGATCCAGATCCGAGAGGCCGGCGGGCTCGGGAGCCTGCTCGGGGGCCGGATCGAGCTGTTTCCCCACCAGCTCCACACCGCGCTCGCCGCACTGGACCACGATCCTGTGCGCTGGCTCCTGGCCGATGAGGTCGGGCTCGGCAAGACGGTGGTCGCCAGCTTGATCCTCTCCTCGCTCGTCCGGACGGGTCGGGCCGAACGCGCGCTGGTCATCGCACCGGAGACACTCACGGTGCAATGGCTCGGCGAGCTGTACCGGAAGTTCCATCAGATATTCGTGCTGCTCGACCGCGAGCGCATCGAGAGCGTCACCCGCGACTACGAAGAGGACGCGAACTCCTTCGACGTCCACCCCTTTGGGGTCATCTCCACGGATCTCCTCACGAGCGACCCCGAGCTCTCGGCCCAGGCACAGAAGGTCGACCTCGATCTCGTCGTGGTGGACGAGGCGCACCGCCTGTCGGATCCCGCGATCGAGGCCGTGGTCGCGCCTCTGGTGAGGAGATCGAAGCACGCACTCCTGCTGACGGCGACACCGCTGGCGGCCGACCGCAAGGGGTTCTTCCAGCTGCTCTCGCTGCTTCATCCCAAGAGCTTCGAGTCCTTCGAGACCTTCGACCGCGAGGTCGAAGCGGGCGAGGCCGCCGTGGCCTGCACCAGCGCCGTGCGTCGGGACGACATCGGAGGCTGGCCACCGCGACACGCCATCGGCATCGATCTGCCGCCCACGTTGAAGGAGCCCAAACGGGATCCCCGGGCGCGCTGGATCGCGGATCAGGCGCGCACGTGGTTCGAGACTCACGAGAAGGTCCTGGTCTTCGTTCACGAGACGAAGACCCTCGAGAAGCTGAAGAAGTTCTTCGAATCGGAGACCCGCACCCAGGTGTCCGTATTCCATGAGGGACTGACGGCACCTCAGCGCGACATCGAGGTGGCGAGGTTTCGCGAATCGAACGCGCCGCTCTTGCTCGTCTCCAAGGCGGGAACCGAGGGACGCAACTTCCAGTTCTGTGACCGGATGGTCCATTACGACCTGCCGTCCGATCCCGTGCTGCTCGAGCAACGCATCGGGAGGCTGGACCGGATCGGCCGCAAGAAGGACGTCGAGATCGTGTACTTCCGCTGCCAGAAGGCCAAGCCCGATCTGGCGCGGTTGTTCGAGCAGCTGGATCTGTACGAGCGACCGTCCGCGGGCCTTGATGCCGCCCTGGCGCCGATCCGCGCCGCGATCGAGGAGGCCTCGGAGCGCAGGAAGACGCTCGACATCGATGCCCTGGTCGCGCGCGTCGCGGCCGAGCGCGAGGCCTCGCTCAACGTACCGCGGGTCCTCTACACGAACGCCTATGAGGCTTCGCAGGAGGAGAAGATTTTCGCGCTCGTGCCCG
>JAUXJB010000113.1 GCA_030624945.1 Deltaproteobacteria bacterium
CTCCATGAAACGCAGGGCCTCCTCGGCACCCGGGCGATCGGCCTCCGGCAGCTGCTCGAGGCGCGGCAGCACCTCAGCGACGCCAATACTTTGACCGGGATGGGTTCCCCAGGTCACCGTGGGGGAGATCTCGTCGCCTGCGACCTCGACGAGATCGGCATAGACCGCCTCCGGATCGCTCGCCATCGACCTCCACCATTCGACGGCCCGGGGGAAGGCATCGCCCGCGGGCGCGCGCGGTCGCCCCCGCAAGTACTCGAAGGTGACCTCGTCCGGGTTGACGTAACCGACGCGCGCGCCGCCCTCGATCGACATGTTGCAGAGCGTCATGCGCTCTTCCATCGAGAAGCGCTCGATCACGGGCCCGGCGTATTCGTAGGCGTACCCGACGCCGCCCTTGATGCCCAGCCTGCAGATGATGTGCAGGATCACGTCCTTGGCGTAGACACCGAAGCCGAGCTCGCCCGTGACCCGGATACGTCTCACCTTGGGGCGCGTCATGGCCAGGCACTGGCTGGCCAGCACGTCGCGGACCTGACTGGTACCGATCCCGAAGGCGATCGCGCCGAAGGCTCCGTGCGTCGACGTGTGGCTGTCGCCGCACGCGATCGTCATGCCGGGCTGCGTCAGACCCAGCTCGGGCCCCACCACGTGGACGATTCCCTGCCGTCCACTCCCAATCCGGAAGAACTCGATTCCGTACACATCCGCGTTGCGATCCAGGGCAGCCAGCATCTCCTCCGCGAGCGGATCCGCGAACGGGCGGGACTGCCGGTCCGTGGGGACGATGTGATCCACCGTCGCGAAGGTGCGCTCTGGAAACAGGAGCTTGTGCCCCGCCGCCTCGAGCATCTGGAAGCCCTGGGGACTCGTCACCTCGTGGATCAGGTGCAGTCCGACGAAGAGCTGCGTCTGACCGCTATCCAGCTCCCGAACGACGTGAAGATCCCAGACCTTGTCCAGCAGAGTGCCCGCCATGAGCCCTGGTTCTAGCTCATCTGGCCCGTGTTGCGAAGCTACTTCTCGCCCAGGATCAAGTAGGGACCGTCGGGGCGATCGCCATCTCCGACAGGCCTTGCGGTCGAAAGATCGTAGCCCTGCAGCCAGCGGATATTCTCGAAGCCGGCTTCCTGCATCAGGTTTGTGGCCTGCTGCGGCGGGACGTAGCGGCGGTAGCTCACAATCTCACTCTCAGGGCCGCCGTTCAGGCGGAAGACCTGGGTGCGCCGCTCGAGCAGGGGCGTGAGCATCTCGCGCTTGTCGCGACAGGCGAGCTCCACATCCCCGCAGCGACGCTCGATGAGGCGCCACTCGCCGACCGAATCGGGGCGCGCGATGGAGAGGGGACAGAAGAGATCGATGGCGATTACGCCGGGACTGCCCATCGAGCGGGAGACGTGGCGCAGAAAGAGCCGCTGCTCCTCGATTTCGATCAGCGAGTTGAAGGTGTAGAGGGTGGCGAGTACGACGTGAAAGCCATCGTAGAGCGCCCCCTGCCGCAGATCGAAGTCAGCCAGGCGCACCCGGTCACCCAATACCTCCAGCCTCTCGCGGGCGATCTCCAGCATCGGGCGCGAGGTGTCGACAGCGCAGATCTCGTGACCGAGCCTGGCCAGCCGCGAGGCGACTCGTCCGGTCCGGCAGCCAATCTCGAGCACGGGTCCTGGATACTTCGCGGCGAGCTCCTTGTAGAGGGGGAGATCGTCGGAGAAGTCCGCCGCGAAGGAGGAATAGAACTCGGCGAAGCACCGCTCGATGGCCTGCTGATCCTGCATGGTGTGGGAATCTAGATATATGCGAAGATCCTCAGCAATTCAGTGGCACTGGAATCGCTACGCGAGAGGACCTCTGGCCCAACACGTCCACAGGAGCGCCGAGCTTCCAACCCCACTGTATTGTGGTCGCCTGCTCGAGACAGAATCGAGAGAGATTCCAGCCATACTCGAACACGCCAGGGATGGGGCGTCCGCCCGCTCGGGCAGCGAACCAGGTCCGCTGCCCTATCCTCCGGAAGCTATGACTTCCGCCCGGGACATGGACCCACCTTCGGACCGGGATCAGATCGTTCGCGGTATCGCCCGCATGCTCTCCGAGTGGGCGGCGGTCCAGGAGACCACGCTCCGCAAGCGGATCGAGGCGGACCTCGCGGACATCTCGGACGCCAGCCTGCGCGAGTCCGTAGCCCGGATGGCCAACACTGGTGGCCACTGGGGCTACCACCCGCCTGACACGGTAGCGCGCAGGTGCTCGCGGGCCGTGCACGCCATCGTGCTCGAATCGAGCTCCGCGCTGATCGGCGCCGAGGTGCTCGAGATCGCCCGTGCGCGCCCCGTGATCCTGCTCGCGAACCACCTCTCTTTCGTGGACGCCAACGTGGCGGACGCCTTGATCAGCCACGCGAGCTATGAGGACGTGGCAAATCGCCTGACGGTGGTGGTTGGCCCCAAGGTGTTCTCCGAGCCTATCCGAAGACTCGCGAGCCTGTGCTTCGGCACGATCAAGATCCCGCAGAGCGCCTCGCGGGCCTCGGGCGAGGCGGTCATGTCGCTGAGAGAGGTGGCCAGGCTGGCCAGCGGCACGCTCGAGGCCGTGCGAACGCGCCAGTCGAAGGGAGATCACCTGCTGATCTTCGTCGAGGGCTCGCGCAGCCGATCGGCTGAGATGCAGTCGGCCCTCACGGCGGTCGCTCGCTACGTGGAACACCCCGACGCGCTGCTCATCCCGCTTGCCGTGTGGGGAACGGAGAAGCTGATGCCGGTCAGCGAGGACCGGGTCCACGCCGCAGATGTGACCGTTCAACTCGGTCGCCCGGTGGAAGCCTCGGCACTGCGCGAGCTATGTCCCCGGCGCGCCATACTGGCCCAGGCGATCGGATTTCTGATCGCGGATCTCCTGCCCCCGGGGTATCGAGGACACTACGGCAGGCTGGACGAGACCCTCGCCGCCGCCCGCGCCGCGGCGACTGCCGTCGGACACGCCTAGTGGCCCTGGCGCTGCTGTCCCTGCTTCTCCAGGCCACGAGCCCCGCGCTGGACGCGCTCGAGTTGAAGGCGATCGCGTTCCGGGACGCCCTGCAGCAAAGGCACATCTCGCGCGAGGGGCTCGTGCTCTACCGCATCGACCTGCGCACCATCGAGGCCGATCTCGAGCGCGGCACATATCCGGACCTCGCCGACGGCGCCACGTTTACCGGCATGGCTGCCGCGAGCGCCTGTGGGCGCGCATCCTTCGAGTCTGGACCCGCGCGGCGCGAGGCGCTCGCCGACGCGGACCGCGCGCTGGCTGGCCTGGAGCTCTTGATGGCCGTCACCGGACGCAAGGGCCTTCTCGCCCGGGCCGCCCGACGCGCGCCGCCACCCCTGGGAGCACCGGCGCGGCGCAAGTGGAGCCCGGGCGGACCGGGTTACGAGCAGTTCTCCTTCCGGGGGAACGTCTCGATGGACCAGTACGCGAACGGGCTGCTGCCCGCGGTGGGCCTGTGTGCCGAGCACTTCCCGGAACGCGCGCGGGCACTCGTCACGGCCGCGGCCGAGCACCTGCTCAAATACGAGATGCGGTTGACCGACCCCGACGGAGAGGAGACCCGCTTCGGAGATCTGTCTCCGAGCTCGGGGTTCGGCTTCAACTCCCTGGCCAAGCTCACCGGCTACGGGGTGTTTGCACTGGCGGCCAGCCTCGATTCCGATCCGCGCTGGGCCCGAAAACGCGACGAGCTGCGAGACCGCGACAAGGTCCCGGCGCGAGCCAAGCGCACGAACCTGCGCGTGTTCGGCATCACCAACCACTCCAACGACCTGATGGCCTGGAACCTCTATCGGGTGCTGATCCCACTCGCACGGCGCAGCGGCGATCCCGCGCTGGCCGACTTTCTGCGAGGGATGGACCGGGCCTGGCGACGCGTGCGACGAGACGAGAACGCCTACTTCACCCTCGTCTACTGCAAGCTCCAGCCCGCGGACTGCAGCGATGGTCTCCTCGACGAGGTGCGCGACCTACTCGCGGCGTTCCCGACGAACAAGCGCAAGACGGCTCCGCCCGCCGAGCTGGCAGAGGTACCGAGGCGCCTGCTTCCGGGCCGCAAGTGGAAGCGCCTGGCGCGCGACGTGGTTCCCATACAGCTCCGACCGGTGAGCTCCTTCGAGTGGAAGTCGAGTCCCTACCGGCTGTCTGGCAGTGTCGCACCCGACATCCAATATACGGGTCTGGACTTTCTCGTGGCGTACTGGCTCTACGAAGAGGTGACACGTACACACCCCGCCCAGTAGATTCCGCCAGCAGGGGGCGACGAGAGGCATGGGCGAGGCCGAACGACGGTCCGTCGGTAGCATCCAGATCCGAGAACGTCTCGGTTCCAATGGTCTCTACCTGGCAGACCAGCCAGGCCTCGGGCGGCGTGTCGTCGTTCGCAAGCTGCGTCGAGACCTGCTCGCGAACAGCTCGCTCGTCGCGAGCCTGGAACGCGAGGGCCGTCTGGGAGCAACCGTGCTCCACCCGAACGTGGTCGTGGTCTTCGATTTCTTCTCGCTACACGGCGACCAGTACCTCGTGATGGAACACGTCGACGGATTGAGCTTGCGCGCCGCACTCCGTCAGGCACGACGCATCTCACCCGAGCTCGCGTCTCTCCTCCTGGGGCAGGTCGCACTCGGCGCGGCCGCCCTCCACGACAGGGGCATCCTGCACACGGATCTCCGCCCAGAGAACGTGCTCGTGAGTCGCTGGGGCGAGGTGAAGCTCTGCGGGCTGGGCGCGGCTCGCGAGACCAGCGAGGGCCAACGTCCGCTGGCGGAGGAGCCCACCGCCTACACGTCGCCCGAGCTGCGCGTCGGGGGAAAGCTCGGACCTGGCTGTGACGTCTACGCGCTGGGCATGCTTCTGGGAGAGATGCTGACGGGGAACGCGCGCCACGACTGGACGCGTCGGCCCCCGTATGTGCCGGTCGCCCTGGCCAGGCTGGTTCGACGCTGCGTGAATCCGGATGCCGCGAGGCGCCCTTCCATCGCCCAGGTCTCCGCACGACTCTCGCGCTTCGCGCGCCGAGGGAATGCGAGCGGGTGCAGCGCGGAGATCGCGGCCTGGCTCTGGGAGATCTCCCGGAGTGCGGAGAAGCGAGATGGGGCAGCCAAAGCGGTCGACGGGCAGGCCGCGAGACCGCGCGCCACCCGCAGGGGTCCCGCACTCGCGGTCAGCGCCCTCGCGCTGCTGTGCGCAGCCACGTGGCTCGCGCTCGCGCCCCGCTCCGATTCCGGACCGCTCGGTCGCCCGCCCGTAGATGCGGGAGTCCCGCCGCAAACCGGTGCCTTGTTTGCGGATCTTGACGGGACGCTGGCGCAGCGGCCCGCCTCGATCCGTTTCACCGCCTTCCCATGGGCCGAGGTGTGGATCGACGACGACGAGCCGTTCCTGACACCGCGCGCGGAGCCCGTGGCGCTGGCGCCCGGAAGCCACGAGATCGCGTTCCGACACCCTCGCTACGGCGAGTTCCGGGCGACCTTCCGCTTCGAGCCGGGCGAGGAGCGGGTCTTGCGGCACGTGTTCGACGCTGCGGGGTCACCGTGAAGCGGCTCGCAATCCTGGTCTGCCTCGTCCTGCCCCCTTCGCTCGCGGAAGGGCAACCGATCGTCCACGTCGTAACAG
>JAUXJB010000170.1 GCA_030624945.1 Deltaproteobacteria bacterium
TCGAAGTCTCGCGTCTCCTGCGGCGCGAGGAACGCCTCGGGTGGAACGACCTTGAGGAGTCCCGAGTAGTCCAGGGCGGCGATCAGCCCGGCGTGGAAGTCGTCGCGCAGCTGGGCGGCCTCGCCTTCCGCCTCGAACCGCTGCACCGCGACCTGGTAGTCGCGCCCCGCGGAGCCGCGGATGTCGATGTGGATTCGCTCCTGTCCCCGGGCCGGAAGCGCCACGCCAAGCAGCACGAGGGCGAGCGCAAGCTTGCACATCAGGCGGCCTCGCGGGGATCAAACGTGAGGGTCAGCGTGAACGCGCCGCGCGGAGGCGCCGGGAAGGGCTCGACCTTCCAGATCGCCCGCTCGGCGGACTCGTCGAAGTGCCGGTTTCCCGACGTGCGCAGCAAGTCCAGCGAGCGCACCACCCCGTCCGCATCTACCTCGACCCGAAAGTGTACGACGAGCCTCCCCTGGCTGCGAAATACCCGGGCGCCCGCCCAGTTCGAGTAGAGGAGCGCCTTGATCCGCTTGCGGTAGGCCGCCATTTCCGGGTCGAAGCGACCCCGTGCAGCGCTCCTCTCGGCCGTTGCGGGGCGGCTCGGCGAGCCCAGCTTCTCGCGGAGCTGCGAGAGGATCTCCTCCGCCGTCGGCGCCGGCTCCCGTTTTGGCGGCGGTTTGCGGGCGGCTTTGGGGCGCTTCGGGATCACCACCTCTTCGACGATCTGGCGCGGCTTGCGCCTCGCCGGAGGCTCGGGTGCCGCTCGCTCCACGACCTCGACAAAGATCGGGAGCGGCTCGAGGGGCCGCGCGTCGCTGCGCGGCGACCATACGAGCACCAGCCCCAGCACGACGTGTCCGGCGACACTCCACACCAGCATGCGGCGAAACGCCGGCACCTGCAGGAGACTCGCTTGCGAAAGGTAGGGAGCGCTCACACCTCGGGCTCAGTCACCATGCCGATTCGGCTCGCGCCGGCCCGCCGCAGGATTGCCAGGGCCTTCGCCACCGTTCCATACGCCACCCGCTTGTCGGCGCGCAGGAAGACCTCTCGATCGCCGCGGGCGGCGAAGATGCTGCCGAGCTTCGCCTCGAGCTCCTGCATCGGCACCTCCGTGCTTTGGACGAAGACACTGCCCTCGCGGTTCACCGTGACGACCAGGGCCTCGCCGCTGCTCGAAAGTCCCTCGGTCTGGGTCTTGGGAAGCTGGACGTCGATTCCCTGCTGGATGAGCGGGGCGGTGACCATGAAGATGATGAGCAGGACGAGCATGACGTCGACGAAAGGCGTCACGTTGATCTCCGACATCAGTCGACGCCGGGGCCCTCGCGGCCCGGTCGGAAGGGGCGCCGAGCTCATACCGCGCGCGCCGCTCGCTCGCGCAAGGCCTCGCCGAACTCGGAGTGAAACACGTCCAGTCGATCGCCTATGTGCGTGAGCCGGGCGCTCGAGTAGTTGTAGGCGATGACCGCGGGGATGGCGGCGAACAGGCCCACCGCGGTTGCGACCAGGGCCTCGGCGATGCCGGGGGCGACCACGGCCAGACTCGCCGACCCCGAGATCCCGATGTCGGTAAACGAGTTCATGATGCCCACCACCGTACCGAACAGGCCGACGAAGGGCGCAGAGCTGCCGACCGTGGCGAGGAATGACAGGCCGCGCTCTAGGCGGTGCACCTCCTCTGTGCGCACCCACTCGAGTCGCCGGATCACACCCTCGACGCGCTCCCCCGCCGGCCGCGGGTCCCTGCTGGAGAGCTCTTCGAAGCCGACGCGAAAGATCGCGGCCATCGGACTCGCCACGCGGTCGCGGGCTACCTCGTAGGCGGCCTCCAGGGGTCCTCCGATGTAGGCCTCGAGAAACCGCCGGGTATCGTCCTCGGCCCGCGAGAGCTCGCGGTACTTGAGCAGGATCACGGCCCAGGACGAGATGGAGGCCAGCGCCAGGGCTATCAACACCGCCCTGACGACCAGACTGGCGCCCAAGATCAGATCGAACATGGAGTCTCACTCCGGGGGAGGAGTCGATCGGGGCCCTCGCGCGAAACGTGAGAAGCCGCGGAAGGCTACTCGTCGACGGTTCGGCCGTCAACGGAGGGCGAACTTGGCTACCATCCGCCCCAGCCTGGCCTTTGCCGCAGAAGGGAGACTCATGGAGATCTCGGTTCGCCGGTCGGATCCGCTCGACGTCGCTTGCGACGCGCTGGTCGTCCCGCTCCTCAAGAGCGATCGCGTGCCACGCGTCCTGCGAGCACTCGACACGGCGCTCGACGGACTGATCGGGAACTACCTCGCGGCGGGGGATCTGTCCGGAAAGGCGGAAGAGGTACTGAGCGTTCCCACGCGGGGCATTGAAGCGGCACGCGTGATCTTCGTCGGGCTCGGACCGGACAAGGAGATCGACGCCGAGGGCCTGCGCCGCGCCGCGGGCCGCGCGGTGGGCGCGCTCGCAAAGGCCAAAGCGGAGCGAGCAGCATTCCTGGTCCCGTCGCTACGGCGCGTCGCTGCGCCGCGCGTGGGCCAGGCGCTCAGCGAGGGGCTCGCGCTCGGGAGCTACCGCTTCGACAAGTACAAGACGATCGACGAGTCCCCACCCGAGCTCGCCAGCTGCGAGCTGATACCTCTGGATGAACGGCAGGCCGCCGACGTCCGAAAGGGCACGCGCGTGGGTCAGATCATCGGCGAGTCCACGAACTTCGCCCGCGATCTCTCCAACGAGCCCGGCAGCGTGCACACACCGGCTTGGCTGGCTCAGCAAGCGCGCAATCTGGGGCGCGAGCTCGCCCTCCGGGTCAGCGTGCTCGCCGAGGCGGAGCTCCGCAAGGAGAAGATGGGGGCGATCCTGGCCGTGGGCCGGGGCAGCGCCCATCCTCCGCGACTGATCGTGCTCGAGTACGGCCAGAAGACGGCGTCCCGGAGCCGCCCCAACATCGCCCTTGTAGGCAAGGGCATCACCTTTGATTCGGGTGGAATCTCCATCAAGCCCGCCGCAGCCATGGACGAGATGAAGCACGACATGTCGGGTGGGGCGGCGGTGCTCGGCGCCATGCGCGCGATCGCCCTCTTGAAGCTACCGCTACGGGTGGTGGGGATCGTCGCCGCCGCGCAGAACATGCCCGATGGAGAGGCCTACCTGCCCGGGGATGTGGTCACGAGCGCCAGCGGGAAGACCATCGAGATTCTCAACACCGACGCCGAAGGTCGCGTCGTGCTCGCCGACGCCCTCCACTACGCCAGTCGCTTCAAGCCGACGGCCGTGATCGACCTCGCGACGTTGACGGGGGCCTGTGTCATCGCCCTGGGCAGCGAGTGCTGCGGCGTCATGGGGAACGACGAGAAGCTGATCGGCAAGCTGCGCTCGGCGGGCGACCGCAGCCACGAACGCGCCTGGCCCCTGCCGCTCTGGGATGAGCACAGAAAGCAAGTGAAGGGCACCGTCGGTGACGTGAAGAACACCGCGGGACGCCACGCGGGCACGAGCACCGCCGGCGCGTTTCTCTCCTACTTCGTCGACGACACTCCGTGGGTACACCTGGACATCGCGGGCACAGCCTGGACGAATAAAGACCAGGCCTACTGCGTCAGAGGCGCGACGGGATTCGGGGTGCGGCTGCTCCTGGAGCTCCTGCGAGAGTGGAAGTGACAGCCAGCCGGAGATCGCCCGCGGGCTTTGACAGGCCGAGCAACGGCATCTACCCTGCGGGCCGCTTCTGAGGGGAGCGCCCCCTTGGTCCGTCCACGAGGAGGAATCGGATGCGCACGTTACTGAGTCTGGCATTCTCCGTCGCGATTCTCGCGACCGCACCACTCGCCATGGCAGACGCCGATCTCGAGAAAGGCCAGCAGGTCTACACGATGTTCTGCTCGACCTGCCACGGTGCCACCGGTGACGGACAGGGGCCGGTCGGCAAGGTGTTGCAGCCGCCCCCGCGCGACTTCACCGCGGGCGACTTCAAGTACGGAGGCTCGGACCAGGACATCTTCCAGGTGATCTCGGACGGTGCTGCATCCAAGGGCGGTTCCCCGCTCATGGCACCCTGGGGGGCCGTGATTCCCGAGCCCGACCGCTGGGCGATCGTCAAGTACATCCTGAGCCTCAAGAAGTAGCTCCGTCTCTGGCGCGGGGGGACGTCCCCCGCGAAAACCGAGGCGCTATCCTCTGGGCGTGAGGAAATCCTCCGAAGAGCCAGAGGCTTCGCAGCCCGAAGAGGAGGCGCAGTCCAGCGTCTCCCCCGCCCGCGACTCGTCGAGAGCGGACTCGGGCAGCCTCGTCCCGCAGGACTCGCTCTCTCTCTACTTCGCCGAGTTGGGCAAGTATCCCCTCCTCACGGGCGAGGAGGAACGCGAGCTCGCGATCCTCGTACACGATCACGA
>JAUXJB010000167.1 GCA_030624945.1 Deltaproteobacteria bacterium
CAGGCGGGACTCGTGCCGCTGTTCGATGGCGCCGCCCTGCCGGAAGTCGAACACGCGGGCATCGCGAAACTCCCAGGTCCCGCCCTCCGTGTTCTCCGCTGTCTCGGCCTCGATGCGCTGCGCGATCCGGCCCCTTGCATCCAGCAGGAACACGGTGACGTCGACGAGCAACCGCTCTCGCGTGTCGAAATCGCGAGCGGAGAAGATCGAATCACCGGCCGCGTACCACCAGCGCTCCTGGATGCGCTGCGGGACACTGCGATCGCCGCTCTCCTCGCTCGCGCGCATCTCGTAGAGCGCCTGTCTCGTGGGGATCAGCAACCTGTCCTGGATCAGGATCAGGCCGGCAGCGATGGCGACGCAGGTCAGCAGGATGGGGGCCAGGGCCCGCTTGAGCGGGATTCCCCCGCAGCGGATCGCCGTGATCTCCCGGCTCTTGACCGCCCGGCTCAGGCTCCAAACGATCCCGGCCAGGCAGGCCATGGGCACACCGAGCGGGATCACGTCGAGGGAGGTGAACAGGATGCTGCGGAGTGCCGGTCCCGTGGCACCGCTGAGCCGCCCGATATGAAGCAGCGAGTCCGCGGCAATCCAGATGACGAGCAGGGCCAGGAGTACCACGGTGGAGGCAAGCGCAAACTCGCGTAGGAGGTAGCGTGAGACCGTCCGCACAGGAGAAGGATAGAGGGAGGTTTGTGGTCCTTGCAAACGGACGTTGCACGGCCACCCGGGAGGCTCTACAAAAGGGGAGCCGTATGCGAATCTACGAAGGCAGTGACGCGCTGGCCGGGGCGGCGAGCGGCTGTGTGCTGACCGTTGGCAACTTCGACGGTGTGCATCTGGGACATCAGAGCCTCCTGCGCACGATACTCGAACGAGGGCGCGCACTCGGGAAGCCGACCGCGCTCTACACCTTCGATCCGCACCCGCGCAGGGTGCTCTCTTCCGACGGGGCGCCGCGGCTCCTCATGACCTGGGATCAGCTCGTTGCGGAGCTCGGGCGCGTGGGTATCGACATGCTGATCCGCGAGCGGTTTACGCGCGAATTCGCTTCGCTCTCCGCTGAGGACTTTCTGCGGGACATCATCGGGGCCCGACTCCAGCCCACGGAGATCCACGTGGGCCGCGACTTCCACTTTGGTACAGGGCGGAGTGGCTCGGCCGAAACCCTGAGGCGCCTGGGACCGAAGTTCGGCATTCGCGTCGAGATCGTGCCGCAGGTAAAAGCGTCGGATACCGACATTTCGAGCACCCGCATCCGAAACGCTCTGGCCTCGGGAGACGTTGCAGAGGCCGAGCGCTGCCTTGGTCGGCCCTACTCGGTCTGGGGCGTGGTCGTGCGGGGAGAGGAGCGAGGGCGGACGCTGGGGTTCCCCACGCTCAACCTGAAGACGGCGAACGAGGTCATTCCGGCCCACGGCGTCTACGCCACCACGGCCCGATTCCTCGATGGCAAAGGGGAGGAGAGCGCGGAGCGGGCCTCGGTCACGAACGTGGGTACCCGCCCGACGTTTGGGCCGGGGCGCGTACTCGTGGAGACACATCTCATCGACGGCGAGGGCGACTTCTACGATCGCCACGTCGCCGTGTCCTTCCGCGCGCGGATCCGCCCCGAGCAACGCTTTTCCGGCCTGGACGCCCTCAAGGAGCAGATCTCGAGGGATGTGGAGGCTGCGCGCAAGATCCTCAACTCGGCGGGCTAGGGCTCGGAACCGCCGCATCCTTTTGTCGCAAGAGAGGATGGAGCGCGACTTGCCTGGCGCTTGCCGCTTCCTGATCCCGTCGTTGCCTCGCAACACCGACGTCTGGTCGAAGGCAGTCCAGAGGTACCGCGGCCCCTCGCCGCTCGGTAAAGCTCCCCAAGAGGCCCACCGATAGAACACCGCGAATGCGGTTCTTTCTGCGATCTCCGCGCACTTGTGCGGCAAGACTCGGAGGGGTGCGTTGAACGACCGGATCGGCGAGCTCCTGGTACAAAAAGCCCTCCTCTCTGAGGAGCAGCTTCAGCGCGCCAAGCAGGAGGCGGAGTCCACCGGAACGCGCGTCGGCTACCAGATGACGAAGCTCGGCTTCATCGCGGAAGCCGAGCTCGCCGAAGCCGTCTCGAACCAATACGGCGTCCCGATGATCACGCTCGATGATTTCCAGGTCGATTCGGAGGTCATCGCTCTCGTGCCCGAGGACGTTGCGCAGAAACATACGATCTTGCCCGTCAACCGCGCGGGCTCCACGCTGATCATCGCGACGTCGGATCCTTCGAACATCTTCGCGATGGACGACGTCAAGTTCCTCACGGGTTACAACGTCGAAGTCGTCGTTGCCGCGGAGGAATCGATTCGACGAGCCATCGACAAGTACTACGACAAGTCCGCTTCGATCGACGAAGTGATGTCGGGCTTCGACGACGACGACTTCGAGGTCATCGCTGGTGAGGAGTCGGTCGACGTAGAGGAGCTCGGCCAGGCCGCCGAAGACGCCCCCGTCGTCAAGCTCGTCAACCTGATCCTCACCGATGCGGTGAAGAAAGTCGCGTCCGACATTCACATCGAGCCGTACGAGAAGGATTTCCGCGTTCGCTACCGGATCGATGGCTTGCTCTACGAGGTGATGAAGCCGCCTCGAAAGCTCAAGAACCCGCTCACATCGCGGGTCAAGATCATGGCCGACCTTGACATCGCGGAGCGCCGCCTACCTCAGGACGGGCGTATCAAGCTCAAGATGGGCCGAAACCAGGAGATGGACTATCGCGTCTCCTGCCTGCCCACGCTCTTCGGAGAGAAGATCGTTCTACGTCTCCTCGACAAGAGCAATCTGCAGCTCGATATGACCAAGCTCGGTTTCGAGCAGAACCAGCTCGAGCACTTCCAGAAATCAATCCATCAACCGTTCGGAATGGTGCTCGTAACCGGCCCCACCGGTTCCGGTAAGACCACCACACTCTACTCGGCTCTCTCCGAGCTGAACACCAAGTCCGAGAACATCTCGACCGCGGAGGATCCGGTCGAGTTCAATCTAACGGGCATCAACCAGGTGCAGATGAAAGAGGACATCGGTCTCAACTTTGCGGCCGCATTGCGGGCATTCCTCCGCCAGGACCCGGATATCATCATGGTCGGTGAGATTCGCGACTTCGAAACGGCGGAGATAGCCATCAAGGCGGCGCTCACGGGTCATATGGTGCTGTCGACCCTCCATACGAATGACGCACCGAGCACGATCAATCGGCTCCTCAATATGGGCATCGAACCGTTCCTGGTCTCGAGCTCGGTCAACTGCGTGATTGCGCAGCGTCTCGCGCGAAAGATCTGCGAGGACTGCGTGGAGGAGGATCCAGAGGTCACTCAGGCAGCGCTCGAGCATGCGGGGATGACCAGCGAAGAAGCCGCCAGGTGTGAGCCCCACAAGGGTACCGGATGCGGCAATTGCTCCGACACGGGCTTCCGAGGTCGAATCGCCGTCTACGAGGTCATGGTGCTCAGCGACACGCTTCGTGAATTCGTGCTGAACGGCGCGAGCGCGGCCGAGATCAAGCGGGAGGCGATCCGAACGGGAATGTCCTCACTCCGCCGAACTTCACTCAACAAGGTGCTCGAGGGAACCACTACTTTGGGCGAAGTGCTCCGGATCTCGACCGCGGATCAGTAGGAAGAAGATGGCAAACCTACACCAGCTCCTGAAAGCGATGCTCGAGAAAGGAGCCTCCGATCTCCACGTCACTACCGGTACGCCTCCCCAGTTGCGTGAGGACGGGTCGCTCGTACCGCTCAACATGCCTGCGATGTCGCCTCAGGAGACCAAGCAGACGTGCTACTCGATCTTGACCGATGCGCAGAAGCACCGCTTCGAAGCTCAGAACGAGCTGGACCTCTCCTTCGGCGTCAAAGGCCTCGCGCGTTTCCGGGCCAACATCTTTGTCCAGCGCGGTGCGATCGCGGGCGTCTTCCGGATCATCCCGTACGAGATCAGGAAGCTCGATGAGCTCGGCGTTCCGCCAGTCATCAAGAGGATCGGAGAAAGACCGAGCGGACTGGTCCTTCTCACCGGCCCGACCGGGAGCGGGAAGTCCACGACGCTCGCCTCCTTGGTCGATAATATCAACACGAACACGCATCTACATATCATCACGATCGAGGATCCCATCGAGTATCTGCACCCCCACAAGGGATGCGTGGTCAACCAGCGGGAGGTAGGCTCGGATACGAAGAGTTTCGAGGCCGCGCTTCGCTACATCCTGCGACAGGACCCCGACGTCGTCCTGATCGGTGAGATGCGCGACCTGGAAACCATCCAGGCTGCGCTCACAGTGTCCGAGACGGGTCACCTCTGTTTCGCGACGCTCCATACGAATTCCGCTGTCCAGACGATCAACCGCGTGATCGACGTGTTTCCGTCTCACCAGCAATCAC
>JAUXJB010000065.1 GCA_030624945.1 Deltaproteobacteria bacterium
GCGGAACGCGCCACACCCGGCATGCCCGCCTATGCGGCCACCAAGGGGGGCATGAACGCGCTCACGCGCGCGATCGCGACCGACTACGCGGCGGAAGCCATTCGCTGCAACACCCTCGCCCCCGGCTACGTCATCAACGAGCAGCGAGAGGTGCTGAGCCCGGAACGCCGGGTCCACTTCGAGCGCATGCACCTGACGCGCCTGCCCGTGGCGGAGGACATCGCCGCGGCCGCCGCATTTCTTGCGAGCCGGGATTCCGAGGTGGTGACGGGCATCCTGCTCCCCGTCGACGGGGGTAGTAGCAGCGCGGCACGCGCCGGCTCCTTCGGCTGAGCTACACCATCCAGCGCCACGCCGGGTCGTCGGATGCCGGAGCGGGATTCTCGAGCCCCGCGGTCAGCTGCTTGGGCACGGCCTCGGTCAGCTCGGCCTGCGTCCAGCGGCCGTCCTTGGAGATCGCTTGCTGAGCGCCGATGGGAGAGACCCGTGAGATGTTGCCCGAGCTGGCCCGGAACACCTGGGCGTTGATGTCCTGCGCCTCGTCCCGCGCCAGATAGACGACGATGGGCGCGACATTGGCCGGATCCATGTCCGGCTGGGGCGGCCGGGGTCCGTCCGAACGGGGCCTGTAGAGCTTGTACTTGCCTCGCCAGTCGGCGCCGGCCTCCCGAAACCGGGACCTGGCGCCCGGCCAGATGGCGTTCACCGTGATCCCGTACACCCCGAGCTCCAGGGCCGCCGTGATCGTCAGGCCGAGAACGCCCGCCTTGGAGGCGCTGTAGGGCGCCACGCCCGTACCACCCCTCAGGGCCATGTCCGAGGAGAAGTTGATGATCCGCCCGCTGCGCTGCGCGATCATGTGGGGCGCCGCCGCCTTGATGCAGGCCCAGGTGCCCTTCAGGTTGGTGGCGATGACCGTGTCCCACTCCTCCTCCGTCATGTCCCACAACATGTTGACGCGGGTGATCCCGGCATTGTTTACCAGGATGTCGATCCGGCCGAAGCGGTCGATGGCCTGCTGGACCAATCGCTGCGCTCCGTCCATGGTCGCGATGCTCTCGTAGTTGGCGACGGCCTGGCCGCCCGCCGCCTCGATCTCGGTGACGACCGAATCGGCCATCAGGGCGTTCTCCCCCTCGCCCTTGGGGTTGCAGCCGAGGTCGTTGACGACGACCTGGGCGCCCTCCTCGGCCATGGCCAGGACGATGCCTCTGCCGATGCCCCCGCCCGAACCGGTAACGACGGCGACCTTGCCTTTCAGGCATTCACCCATGGCGACACCTCCATTGGCTGCTGAGCCTACCAGAACGACCGGGTCCTATTCGGGCCAGGCCGTGACCCCCTTCCGTCCTGCGAGGACCGGCGCCATGAGAAAACTCCCCGCCGCCAACAGGAAGCGCTCGAAGCGTCTACTATGCGGGCTGGGCCCCGCTCAGGGGGCCGTCACCGAAAGGAGACATCGTGTCCGATCTCTTTCACGAAGTGGCCAGCATCGACTACCCGATCATCGACTCCGACTCACACGTGAACGAGCCCCCCGATCTGTGGCAGGAGCGCGTTCCGGCCCGCTTCAAGGATCGCGCGCCTCGCATCGTGAAGGCCGAAGGCGGGGATCTCTGGAACTTTGATGACGGGAAGGGGGTCTGGCCCGTGGGGCTGACGGCCGTGGCCGGGATGAGCTACCTGGACTTCCGCCCCTACGGTCTCTCCTACGACACGCTCCGGCCGGGCAGCTTCCGGACGGAGGACCGTCTACGGGACATGGACGCCGACGGGATCTATGCGGCGCTCCACTACCCGAGCGTCACCCTGAAGGGTGCGCGAACGTATACCGATGACCGCGAGCTGCAGCTGGTCTGCGTGCGGGCCTACAACGAGTGGCTGGCGGAGTTCTGCGAGGGCTCCGACGGTCGTATTCTGGGACTCGGGCTGATTCCCACGAGCGGGCTCGACGACGCCATCGCCGAGCTCGAGTGGAGCATAAAGAGCGGCCACAAGGGCGTCGTGATCTCCTCCTTCCCGAACGGAAGCCTCGATCCGCTGGCCGAGGACGATCGCTTCTGGGGCTTGGCCGAAGAGGCGGGCGTTCCCGTCTCGGTCCACATCGGAAGCTTCATGCCCGAAGGCTGGGGCCCGAAGGGGACGCCAGACTGGAAGACGCTGCGCTTCATCGGCAGCGCCTGCTGGACCAAGGCGGGCGGTCAGACGCTCGGGGTCGTCTGCGACCTGATCTTCGCGGGGATCTGGGAGCGGTTCCCGGCGCTCAAGCTCGTGCTGGTCGAGGCCAACATCGGCTGGATCCCGACGCTGCTCGAGCAGAGCGACGACATGTTCTCGCGCTACCGCTGGTACACGGAGGCGGTGGACAAGATGAACCTCATGCCGAGCGATATCTTCCATCGGAACTTCTACGCCACGTTCATGATCGACACTGTGGGGGTCGAGCTGCGCCACCGCATGAATCTCGATCACCTGATGTGGTCCACGGACTACCCGCATAGCGGCTCGGACTGGCCCAACTCACGCGTGACGATCCTGCGCAACTTCCGGGGCGTACCCAAGGCCGAGGTCAAGAAGATGCTCCACAGCAACTGCAAGGAGCTCTACAAGCTCGACCACGTGCCCGAGCTGACGCCGGGGCTCTAGAACGGGCGTCCGCGTTAGGGCAGGTAGCGCTGTTGCCGCATGCGCAGCAGCAGCTCGGCCAGGCTGTCCTCGGTGTCGATGCACGCGTCGAACCCGAACTGGCGTGCCTTGATGGTGCTGACCAGGGCGGGGCGCTCCGGCGCGACGGGACTCGCCCAGGTCGCGTCGGCGAACTGCCAGGAGAGCCCGATCAGGGCGTCGAGGTCCGGACAGCGCAGCCCCTCACGCTCGGCCAGACGCCGCCAGAGCTCGGCGTGCTTCGGCATCTCGTCTTGCAGGCGTGCCGGCGCCGGCTCCCCTGCCGGTATCTCGAGGACCTCGGCCAGGCGCGGCCATAGGTCGCGCCACACGGTCACGTCGCCGTTGGTGATGTTGAACGCGTGGCCGTCACAATCCGGCGTCGCTGCGGTCCACTCCACCGCGCGCGCCAGCAAGCGCGCGTCGGTGCATTCGGTGAGCGCGTTCTCGTGTCCGGGGTGACCGAACGGCTGACCGAGCTCGCGCTGGATGGCCGCGTAGGCCCCGATCGCCGCCACCACATTCATGGACCCCCCGACCGCAACCCCGAGCACGATCTGCGGGCGCAGGATCGAGAACGACCAGTCTCGCGCCCGCTGCCGATCGCGCAGGTAGTCCTCTTGCTCGAAGTAGAAGTTGGCGTGCTCTACGCGCCCCTCTCGCTCCCTGGCGGGCAGGCGCGGCAGACGCCCCAGCAGATGGGCGCCGTACGCCTTCGTGCCCTGGAGCAGGGTGACGTGCCGAAGGGTCGGGGATTCGATGGCCTCGAAGAGATTGCGGAACATCGCCGCATTTGCCTCGACGTGTTCGGCCTCGCGCCAGCCGCGGATCAGGTCGGGCTTCTCGTAGACCGCCGCGTAGACCAGATGCGTCGTGTCGCGGTGCGGCGCGAGCTCCCGCATGCAGGCCTCCGGGTCGCGCAGGTCCACGGAGACGAACGTGGCCCTGGTCTCGAACTCGGGTCGACGGCGAGAGAGCCCTACGAGCTCGATGTCCTGCCGTTCCTCGAAGTGCTCGACGACCGCGCGGCCGACGAGCCCCACTCCCCCCGCCACCAGCAGCTTGTCCGGCACCCTGCGCCCTCCTCTTCCCGCTCGACACTAATCCGCCGGGAGGGGACCCTCAACGGGCTTGGGCTCCCGCTGACTTCCCCGGCCTCGTCAGAGGTATAGTCTCGGGTCAGGAGCCCTCCGAGATGCTGAGCCGCTTTGACGACTACCCGATCCAGCAGACCCCGGAGCCCCTGAGCCACCCCGCCACCAGCGACCGCAATTTCTACGGTCGCTACTGGTTCAACGGCTACTCGCGCGAGGGCGAGTTCTATTTCGGGATCGCCCTCGGCGTCTACCCGAATCGCCAGGTCATGGATGCCGCGTTCAGCCTGGTGACCGCAGATGGACGGCAGGATTGCTTCCGCGCGTCGCGCCGACTGCCCGAGGAGCGCACCGATTTGCAGGTCGGGCCGTTTCGCCTGGAGCTGGTCGAGCCCATGAAGGTGCTGCGCGTGCGCATCGTCCCCAACGAGACCGGCATCGAGGCGGACCTCTGCTTTCGCGCCCGTACCGCCGCGATCGAGGAGCCGCGCCAGACGCTGCGCAGCGGCACGCGGGTGACCATGGACACGACGCGCTTCACCCAGCTCGGGAGCTGGGAAGGGGAGCTCGGCATCGACGGCAGAAACACGCGGATCCTGCCCGATCGGACCTGCGGCACGCGGGATCGCTCGTGGGGTCTGCGCGGGGTGGGAGAGCGCGAGGGCGGCGCGCCCAGCACGGGAGCGCGACAGCTCTGCTGGCTGTGGGCCCCGCTGCACTTCGACGATGTCTGCACGCACTTCGGTGTCTTCGAGCACGCCGATGGCACGCAGTGGCATACGCACGGCGCGGTCGTGCCGGCGTATCCGACGTCGAGTGACTTCGCCGTGACCGAAGAGCCCAAGATCGAACGCATGGCTGGGCTCGCGCACGCCCTCCGTTTCGCGAAGGGATCGCGGCGCGTCGCAGGTGGGACGCTCGAGCTCATCCCGACAGAAGGTGCGGCACGCCAGATCGAGATCGAACCGATCCTGCGCTTCCCGATGATCGGTATCGGCTACGGACATCCCGAGTGGGGCCACGGCATCTGGCACGGCGAGCTTGAGTTGGCGCGCGAATCGTGGAACGTGAACGACCTCGACGAGCTCGACTTCCGCTACCAGCACATGCAGCAGGTGGTGCGGGCGCGTATGGGCGACCGGAGCGGCATCGGCGTGCTGGAGCAGATCATCGTGGGTCCACACCAGCGTTACGGATTCGCGGAGATGCTCGACGGAGCGACGTGATCTCGCCCGCTTCGGGACAGCATGAGGACACATAGTGCCCGGTCCCCTCGACAGTGTGACGGTCCTGGACCTGACCCAGTACGTGGCGGGCCCGTACGCGACGAAGCTCCTGGCCGACTACGGGGCGGATGTCATCAAGGTCGAGCGTCCCGGTGGCGACCCCGCGCGGGCGTTGCCCCCCTTTCAGGACGACGACCCGGATCCGGAGAAGAGCGGCACGTTCTTCTTTCTCAACTCCAACAAGCGTTCTTTCGTGCTGGACTTGAAGGCCGAGGGTGCGCCCGAGATCTTGGGGCGGCTGCTGCGGATAGCGGACGTCGTGGTGGAGAGCTTTCGACCCGGGACGCTGGATCGGCTCGGCGTCGGATGGGACTTCATCCACGCCCGGGAGCCGTCGCTTTCCCTGGTCTCCATCACGAACTTCGGGCAGACGGGTCCCTATCGCGACTATCGGGGCACCGACCTCACGCTGTTCGGGTTCGGCGGAGAGCTCTTCTCGCAGGGCGTCTCGGAGCGTGCGCCGGTCAAGCTGTACGGCTCGGCGGCGCTCGTGCAGTCCGGTGGTGCGGCCGCGACGGCGGTCATGGCGGCGCTCATGATCGGCGCGAAGCAAGGGATCGGTCAGCAGGTAGACATCTCGATCACCGACACCCACCTGGGGGGCGCCGACCGCCGACACGCGACCGTGATGGGAGCCGAGTACGCGGGCCTCAAGTCGCCTCGTTTCCCGCGCGGCGCCCAACAGCTGGCCATGGGGATCCACCCCTGTGCCGACGGCTACGTCGAGATGGGGAGCGCGGACCGGCTCGATCGGCTGGCAGACATGCTTGGCCACCCCGATTGGATCCGGGATCCCAAGTGGCAGGATCCGAGGGCGCGAGGGGACCCTGACGCGATCGAGGAGTTCAACGCGCATCTGCTGGAGTGGCTGATGCAGCGCGGGAAACGGGAGGTGTGGGCCGAGGCCCGGCGTGCCAAGGTGATGTGCGGGCCTCTCTTCACCGTGCGGGAGATCTTCGAGGATCCCCACTTCCGCGAGAGCGGTTTCTGGCAGAAGATCTCGCACGCGGTGATGGGCGAGGTCGAGATGCCGGGCCACCCGTTCACGATGCACGACTCCCCTGTCGAGTGGCGGTGCCCGGCTCCCCTGCTCGGCGAACACTCGGCCGAGATCCTGGGCGAGCTCGGCTACGACCACGCGGAGACCGACGAGCTGGTCGCGCGCGGTGTGGTCGGGGTGCAGTGATGGGGACCTTGCCCCTCAGCGGTGTTCGAATCGCGGACTTTACCGGCGTCTGGGCCGGCTCCTACCTCACGATGCTCCTGGGCGACCTCGGCGCGGAGGTGATCAAGATCGAGAACCCGTACGTGCTGCAGCCCAGCACCCGTGGCCAGGCGCACCCGCCCGAGGCGATTCTCGAGGTCAGGAGCGCGATGGGGGCCGGCTACCCGAACCTCAAGCTCGGGTCGCGACCGTGGAACTACTGCCCCACGTTCGTGCAGCTCTTCCGGAACAAGAAGAGCTTCACCGTCGATTATCGACGCCCCGAGGGGCTGGACATCCTGGCGAGGCTGGTCGCCAAGTCGGACGTGTTCGTCGAGAACAGCGCCGCGGGGACGATGGAGCGGCTCGGCATCGACTACGACTGGCTGCGGGACAAGCGAGAGGACATCGTCGCCCTGCGGATGCCGGCGTACGGGTCCAGCGGTCCGTATCGGGATGCGCGCGCATTCGGCTACCACATGGAGGCCGTGATCGGGCACACGCTGCTGCGTAGCGATCCGGATCTCGATCCGTCAGAGACGTCTCTCAGCCTGGCCGGTGACTTCCTCGCCGGTACCAACGCCGCGCTGGCGATCATGGTGGCGCTCTGGCACCGCGACCGCACCGGGCGCGGACAGCTGATCGAGATGTCGCAGGCCGAGAACGCCACGGGCATGATCGCCCCCGCACTCATGCAGTACGCGCTCAACCGAACGGAGCCCCCGATCTCCGGCAACCGCTCGATCTACGGGCATGCGCCCCAGGGCGTCTACCCTTGCCGGCCCGTCGGGCCGACCGAGGAGGCGGGCGATCGCTGGATCGCCATCTCCGTGATCACCGATCGGGAGTGGCTCGCGCTCCGGGAGGCGATGGGCGATCCGGAGTGGGCGCTCGTCCCCGAGCTGGACACCCCTCAGGGGCGCGTGTCGCAGCACGACTTCCTCGACAAGCAGCTGGGCGCCTGGACGGCGCGGTTCGACGACTACGCGCTGTTCCACCGGCTGCAGGCCGCCGGTGTGCCGTCCGCACCCGTGCTCGAGGCATCGCGCGTTTTTGACGACCCGCACATTCAGGCGCGCGAGATGTACGAGGCGAAGGACATCCAGGACGACGTCGGCACGTTCCGTTACATGGCTCCTTTCTACAACTTTCCCGAGACGCCGGTGCGGTTCTTCCAGGCGCCCGTCGCCTTCGGGGAGCACAACGAGTACGTCTACAAGGAGCTGCTCGGCATGAGCGACGACGAGTTCGAGCGCCTGCGCGCGGATGGCCACATCCGCGAGGAATTCGACGAGTCGGTTCCCTGAAGACGCGCGCTACGTGACTGCCCAGACTATGTGGGTGACGGGCGCTCGGGTCGGGTCCGCGAGCGGCTCAAACCCCTGGCCGGTGCACGAATCCGTAGGCGAGGTTGCTGCGGCCGATTCCGCTCGCCCGGTACTCCGACTTGATGGACTCGAGCGCGTCTTCGGCGAGTGCGCTGGATACCGCCTCCACGTCCAGCCCGTAGAGTCGCGCGGCGTTCCCTCCCAGAATCGCCCGCTTGACGGGGCCGTCGGCCGCGCCGAGCGGGGCGAACCCGCGTCGCTCCTGGAGATCCTCGGGAACCTCGAGCCGGCGAAGCGCCTCGATCTGCCACTGGGGCGAGCCGTACCACACGGAATCGGTGCCCCACAGGACGCGCTCGACTCCCAGCCCCTGGATGAGGGTGCCGACGAGCCCCGCGCACAACCGGGGGTGGGTGACGGCCGTGTTCGCGAGGCAGGTTCCGAGCTCGCCGTACACGTTGGTGACGCCATA
>JAUXJB010000138.1 GCA_030624945.1 Deltaproteobacteria bacterium
AGAGGTTGTCCTGAGAGATCGAGCCGTTCACGAGGAAGCCGTCGGTCGAGCCGACTCCCGCGCCGAAGCTGAAGCTCCCCGTGGGTCGCTCGACCACCTCGACCGCGAGTGCGAGCCGCCGCGGGGTGTCGAGCTGCCGTGCGTCGATCGTCACCTCCTCGAAGAAACCGAGCCGGCGGACACGCGCCTCGCTGCGCCTCACCGCCTCGGCCGAGTAGAGCTCGCCCTCGGAGATGCCGAGCTCGCGCCGCACGACCTGGTCCCGCGTGCGGGTGTTGCCGCGAACCTCGATGCGATCGATGAAGAAGAGATTCCCCTTCTCCACCTCGAACGTGGATGCGACCGTCAGCGCGTCGGGATCCACGTCGGTTCGCGGGCTGATCCTGGCGTCGAAGAAACCGCGATCGGCGTAATAGGCGCGCAGCCGCTCGACGTCATCGGACAAGACGCTGCGACTGAACACCTCACCTTGCTCGGTCTCCACCAGACCGACCAGGAGCTCGAGATCCATCGTCTCATCGCCGAGCACGTCGATCGTACCGTTGCGGAACTGCGGCCCCTCGCGGACCTGGACGGTCACGTACAGGTCGTCGTCCTCGACGCGCACCTCGGGATCGTCCAGGGATACCCGGATGAAACCACGGTCCATGTACAGCCGCGTGACCTTGTCGAGGTCTTGATAGAAGATGGGCTCCGCGTAGAGACCCGACTTGTCCCAGAAGTGGCTGATGGGAGACATCCACCAGCTCCACTGCTTGGTCTGCATCACGCGCCGCAGGTCGCCATCGTCCAGAGACTCGTTGCCCACGAAGTCGATCTCGCGCAACCTCACCTTCGCGCCCTCGGTGATCTCGAAGTTCACCGACACCGAGCCCTCGGCGAGCTCCTCGATCTGGTAGGCGACCGACGCGAGGTAGTAGCCCTTGCTCTGGTAGAGACCCTCGATCCGCGCCCTGTTCTCGATCAGGAGCGGGTAATCGATCGTGGACCCGACCGTGAGTGTCAGCTGGTCCTGGAGATCCTCACTGTCGATGTTCTCGTTGCCTATCACCGTCACCCGGCGGATGATCGGCTGTTCCACCACGGAGTAGGTGAGCACCTGGCCTCCCGGGACGCGCCTCGCCGAGACGCGGATGTCGCGAAAGAAGCCGAGGTCGTAGATCCGCCGCACATCCTCCGCGATGCGCGCGCGCGTCACGGGCACGCCCAGCTCGGTGACGAGCACCGCGCGAATGGCATTCGCGTCGATCCGGCGACTCCCGTCGATCTCGATCCCGCGAACGACGACTCCCTGGACGGGCTCGCTCGCGGCCCCGCCCCGCTCCTGGGCGCCCGCGGGAAGCCCGGCGAGCAGCGCGACGGCGCACGCCAGGAGGCCGCCCGCCGTACGTAACCTACGAATAATACTGAGGATTTTCTGACCGTTCATATCCCTCGATCCCGACTCGCGGCCACCGGAAAAACCGAGTTTCGCGGGGGCCCGGCGCTCGTGGCTGTCCACTGAACGCGAACCTTACCCCGGCGGCGACTCCGGGGTCTACGGCCTTCCGCACCCTCAGGATTCCACCCGGCCCTCGACCAGGGTGCACCTCTTGGCCAGGCGGGTCGCCAGCCTCTCGTTGTGCGTCACCAGGACGAGGGCGGTCTCGAGCTCGGCGTTGAGCTTGAGAAACAGGTCCTCCACGTCCTGCGCGGTGTGTGGATCCAGGTTCCCCGTGGGCTCGTCCGCCAGGATCACGGGTGGCTCAAGCACCAGCGAGCGCGCGACCGACACCCTCTGCCGCTCCCCTCCCGAGAGCTTGCCCGGAATGTGCCGGAGTCGATCGCCGAGCCCCACGGCATCGAGCATCTCCCGCGCTCGTGCGCGCGCCCGCCGCTTGCTCCAGCCGGCCAGCAGGCAGGGCATCATCACGTTCTCCTCCGCGTCGAACTCCGGCAGCAGGTGATGCAGCTGGAACACGAACCCCAGCGTCTGATTTCGAAAGCGCGCGAGCTCCGGGCCCGGGAGTTTGTAGATGTCGACGCCGTCGTAGAGCACGCGCCCTCCGCTCGGTCGCTCGAGGCCGCCCAGAATGTGCAGAAGTGTCGACTTGCCCGCACCGGACACTCCGAGCACGGCCAGCGAGTCACCGGGAGCGATGCGCAGATCGATCCCGTTCAGGATCTCGAGCGTCTCGCCGCCGAGCTGGAAGCGCTTCGCCACCCCCTCGGCGCAGAGCTCATTCATATCGGAGCGCCTCCGCGGGATCGAGGCGCGCGGCTTGCCAGGATGGCAGCAGCGTCGAGCCCACCGAGAGGACCATCGCGATCAGCGCGATGATCGCGAGCTGCCCTGGAACGATGTCGTAGGGCAGTCCCTGCAACTGGTACACGTTCGCAGGTAGCAGGTCCAAGCCGATCGTTCGCTCGATTACCGCCTGGATCCATTCCAGGTTCCAGGTGATCACCAGTCCCATGCCCAGGCCCGCCGCCAGACCGACCAGGCCGATCAAGATGCCCTCGAGTGCGAAGACGCGCAGCACAGTATCGTCATCGGCACCCATCGCTTTGAGGATCGCAATGTCCCGCGACTTCTCCATGATCATCATGATCAACGTCGCAATGATGATGAATCCCGCCACCACCATGATGAACGAGAGCAAGACGAACATCATCACGCGCTCGGTCTTCAAGGCCTGGAAGAAGGATGGGTAGAAGTCCTTCCAGTCTCGTACGAAGTAGAGGCCACCGAGCAGAGCTTCTATCCGCTCGCCGACGGCAAAAGAGCGGTATGGATCTGCGCTGCGGACCTCGACCCCGCTCGCGACGTCGTCGAGCCGCATGAACTTCTGGACCGCATCGAGACGAGCGTACATCAGCCCGTCATCGAACTGGTAGAACTGGGTGCGGAAGAATCCCGCGACGCGGAAGCGCTCCATGCGCGGCGCGGGACCCAGCGGAGTGGGAGGCCCGCCCAGCGGCGAGATCAACACGACCGGAACGCCGATCTGCAAGAAGAAGCGGTCCGCCAGCTGAGCACCCACGATGACGCCCGGCAGCGCGGCGTCTCCTTCGGCTCCCGGTTCGACGCCCAGATCTTCGATGGACCCGGCGACCATGTCCTCGGGCAGCTGCGTCGCTTCCCCTATCGTGGACGGGTCGATGCCCTTCAGCGTGACGGGTTGGATTCGCCCGTCCTCCCCCCGCAGGATCACTTCGGTTGCGAGAAACGGCGTGGCGCCGAGCACGTCCTGCACCCTCAGGATGCGCTGGCGCAGGTCTTCGTAATTCGGGTACTCGCCCAGGTGGGAATGTACGACCATGTGCGCCTGCGAACCGATGATCTTCTCCTCCCACATGCGGGAGAAACCGTTCATCACGGAGATCACCACGGTGATGACCGCGACACCGAGTGCAACTCCGAGAATGCAGATCACCGAGATGATCGAGATGAATGTCTGACGGCGCTTCGCGACGAGGTAGCGCACCGTCAAGAACCACTCGACGGGACGGGCCCTCCGATGGAGAACCAGACCGCCGAGGACGAGCGGCCAGAGGCCGAGCGCAACCACGCGTACGAGAGTATTGGCCACGCCGAACCCGATCTCGCCAAGAGATACGAGGCCCGGAGCGGCGAGCGAGGCCAGAAACAGCGCGGCGCAGGCCGTGAGTAGGATCAGGCTCCCGCGGATCACCCAACGGTGACACCGCTTCCAGCGAACCAAGCCGTAGAAGATCCCCGTCAACGGGAGCTGGAGCGCGGGCAAGACCCACAGGGGTTCGAGCTCGAGCAGCGCGGCAGCTCCCGCCATGACCGCGGTCCCGAGCAGCGCAGCTATCGCGGCCGGGCGCGGCGCTTCCACAAAGCGCAGGAACTGTCCGAGCACCAGGGCCGCGGAGCAGGAAAAGAATCCGAACAGGGCCAAGAAGCCCAGCGCGATGAGCGCCACCATTCCGGCGGATGCGAATCCCAAGAGCGCCGCCACGCTCTCAATCATCTCTTGGACGCAGGTGGGGAAAGATCTTCACCTCGCGCAGGTGCGAGGCGCCGGTCACGATCATCGTCAAGCGGCCGATCCCCAGGCCCAGGCCCCCGGTCGGGGGCATGCCGTACTCGAGGGCGCGCAGAAATTCCTCGTCGATGGGGTGTGCCTCCGCGTCCCCCAGCCGACCGGCCTCGGCCTGGGCGAGGAATCGCTCCCGCTGATCGTCGGGATCGTTGAGCTCCGAGAAGGCGTTCGCGATCTCCATGCCGCCGATGAACGCCTCGAAGCGCTCCACGAGCTGCGGATTCTCTGCGGACTTCTTGGCGAGCGGCGAGAGATCCAGCGGGTAGTCCACGACGAAGCAGGGCTGTACCAGCGTCGGCTCCACGGCCTTCGAGAACACATCATCGACCAGCAGCGCCCAGCTCGGCACGTCCCCGGGTTCGACGCCCTCCACCCCGGCTTCGTCCGTCGCTGCGCGCAAGCTCTCCAGATCCGCCGCGAGCTCGATGTTGATCCCCGTGTTCTCTTCGATGAGCTCGGCCATCGAGCGCCTCGGCCAGGGCGGCGCCAACTCGATCGTCTCGCCATCCCGCTCCACCTGCGTGCCTCCCAGCACCCGCGTGGCGGTCTCCGACACCAGTGCCTCCATCAGATCCATCATGTCGCGGTAGTCCGCGTACGCCTGGTACACCTCGAGCATCGAGAACTCGGGATTGTGCTTCTTCGAGACGCCCTCGTTTCGAAAGTCGCGCCCGATCTCGTAGACGCGGTCGAGGCCCCCGATAATCAATCGCTTGAGATAGAGCTCGAAAGAGATGCGCAGGTAGAGGTTCTGACCGTAGGCGTGGTGGGTGGTTGTGAAGGGCCGCGCGTGGGCGCCGCCGTAGATCGGCTGGAGGATCGGCGTCTCGACCTCGAGGTAGCCCCGCTCGTTCAGAAGGTCCCGAAGCGAGGCGACCACGCGACTGCGCGTCACCGCGAGCTCGCGCGACTGGGGATTGACCAGCAGATCGAGATACCTCTGGCGGTAGCGCGTCTCCACGTCGTGTAGACCCGCCCACTTGTCTGGCAGCGGCCGATAGGCCTTGGAGAGAAAGCCAAAATCGCTGACGTCGACGGAGAGCTCGCCCTTCTTGGTCCGGATCAGCACTCCTCTTGCCCACATGAAGTCCCCGGTCTCGTAGAGCTTGAACTCGTCGTACCGCTCCGGACCGACCTGATCGCGCTTCAGCCAGATCTGCAGCCGCGCCCCGTCTCCCTGCAAGGTGACAAACGCAGC
>JAUXJB010000007.1 GCA_030624945.1 Deltaproteobacteria bacterium
CTCGCGAGGACATTCCCGCCAACGCGCCAGCCGGCTGGCTCTCGCGCTGGGTCTCTGAGCTCGGCAGCTCGCTCGGGATCGACTTTCAGCGCTTCGACCTCCGCTCGATCGAGAGCGAGGCCGAGTGGCAGGAGACGGCTCGGCGTCTGGGCTGGACGCTGGGAGGGAAGCAGGGGCGCAGCCAGCACTGAACCGGGAGGACGACGGTCGTCCCGCTTCCGGGACTTCCCGAAAACGGGACGAGGCCGGGCCGACCCGATGGTACACAGTTCGGTGATTTCCACCCCAGCGCGGCCCACTCGCGCGCCACCTGCGCTGCCGCAGGCGCGCAGCGCGTGAGCTTTGGGGAAGCAGCCCGCTGGCAATCAGACGCAACGGCGTTTCGGATTCGAGACAGCCCGGCCGATCGTCCCGCAGCGCAGGACGCGCGCAGCTCCGGCCCCACTCCCCTGTAGCTGCGGGCAGATGCCGCGGACCGACTCTGCATGTTGGTTTGGGCACGCGTCTTGAACTAGCTCCCGGAAGATGAGAGTCGCCACGACCCAGGGCTCGGCCACCGAACGCAACCCGTTCGCAGACCCCCAGGTGCTGGACGAGCTGCGCCGCAACACCTTCGTCAGCGTCGGCGTACAGTACGCACAGGGCATCCTCTACGGGATCGGAGTCACGCGCGGGCTGGTGGATGGCCTGCTGATCCAGCGCTGTCTGAGCTCGGGTGCAGGCACGCGCCCGCAATTCCCGGGGTCCCTCATTCCCATGGTGTTCCGGGTTGAACGCGGGAACATCGAGGACCACTTTTCCGGGATGCTGGACGGATCGTGCGAGGCCCGGATTCATCGGCGTACGTACGAGAGATCCGATGATCCGGTCTGTTTCGTGACCAGCGGATATGCGGCGGGCTGGTACTCCGCCGTGCTCGGCAGGATCGTGCTCGTCCGCGAGACGAGCTGCGCGGCCTGCGGCGGCCCGAACTGCCAGTTCGAGGCGCGCGATCTCGAGGACTGGATGGCGCGGGGCGACCCCTGGGCGGAGGACATGCTGCCCTACCTGGATCTCGATCGATTGCAGGAGCGGGCGCGCGAGCAGGTGGAGCAACTCGAGGAACAGCTCGAGGACCTGACCATGATGGGAAGCTTCGACCCGATGTCTCCCGCCGTGCACGTGTGGGGCCCGGTCATGGTACTCCCCTACTCCGGCTTTCAAGATTCGGATGCCGCAATCGAGGCGATTCGCGACGACGTGGGTCGGACGCACATAGAGGTCGTCGTGGTCGACGTGACGGGCGCCAAGATCGACGCTGTGGAGGCATCGGGCCTCGTACAGCTCGTGAACCACCTCGAGGCCCAGAGGATCGAGACGATTCTGGTCGGACTGAGCTCGGCGGCGCGCCACTACATTCCGACGGGCTCGAGTCCGCGCGTTCCCCTCCAGACCCAGGACATCTCGCGCGGCATTGCGCTCGCGTTTCAGGTCTGCGGAGCGGCCCTGGTGGCAAATCGGGACCTGGGCTGAGCGCTCAACCGGATTCGTCGGACACGCGGAACTGCCGCACCTTCAAACCCGCATCTCGCAGCAGCTCGAGCGAGATGTCGCCCGCCGGAAACGGAGAGTCGTAGACCACCTCCGCGATCCCGGCGTTGATGATCATCTTCGTGCATATGAGACACGGGCAGAAGGTCGTGAAGAGACTTCCGCCTCGGACGGATACACCGTGGTAGGCGGACTGGGTGATGGCGTTCTCCTCCGCGTGACTGCACAGGCACTCGTCCAGGCGGGTACCGGACTCCGCGGCCCGGTTGCAGCGCGGACAGCCCCCCTCGTTGCAATTGGGTAGACCGCGCGGGGTCCCGTTGTATCCCGTCGAGATGATCCGCCGGTCGGATGTGATGATCGAGCCCACCTTGCGCTTTATGCAGTTGGAACGCGTGGAGACCACGCGCGCGATGCTCATGAAGTACGCGTCCCAGGACGGGCGCTCGCGAAAGAGCAGCCGGCCATCCAGGAGCTGGCCCAGCCGCTGCTCCAGGATCGCGAGCTCAGCATCGTTCGGGAGCACCTCATCCGCCAGATCGCGCACCGCCAGCAGCTTCTGGCCCCCGGCCTCCTCACTCGCCAGCTCGCGACCCTCCACCTCCAGAAACTCGTCCAGCGTGGTCGCATCGCCCGTCCGGCCTCGGGCCGTGGCGCGCGCAAACCGAACCTCGGGACTGGCCTCGACCCAGATCAGCAGGAACTCACCGCCCGCGCGCAGCGCCTCGATCTCGGCCGGGTGCCGGATGGAGTCGATCACGTGATTGCGGTCCTGGGGGAGCGAGCGCTGCACGCGCTCGGCCAGCACGCCCAGCCCGAACTTCTCACGCAACGCGCGGCCGCGCTCGATCATCCTGTCGCGCGTGGGTGCCAGACCCTCCTCGCGCAGGCTCTCGCGGATGACGTCGGAGAGCGAGGCCCGGTAGAAGCCACGGCGCTCGAGCAGCTTCACCACCTCGGTCTTGCCCGAGGCGTTGAGGCCAGCGATCCCGATTCTCATCTCCCCCTCCTCCCCCGGTCCACCGGTGAAGCCTAGCACCTCCCGTGCTAGGGTCCCGGGGCGTGACGCGGCGGGTCGAAAAACCCTGGGGGCACGAGGAGATCTGGGCGGAGACCAACCGCTACCTGGGGAAGATCCTGTCGATCCGCCGGGGCGAGCGCCTCTCGCTGCAGCTCCATCGCAAGAAAGACGAGTCCATCTACGTGCTCCGCGGGAGGCTCAAGCTGACCCTCGAGACCGCGGCGGGTGAGCTCGAGGATGAGGAGCTCGAACCCGGCGATGCGCGCCGCGTCTTGCCCGGCCGGCGCCACCGCTTCGAGGCCATCGAGGACACCGAGCTCGTCGAGGTCTCGACGCCCGAGATCGACGACGTGGTGCGGCTCCAGGACGACTACGGTCGCGGTGGCGACACGGGTCCCGCCAGCAAGAATTGAGCTCGGGTCAAACGCTGGTGACGGGCTGCGGGGGCTTCGTCGGGTCCTGGCTGGTACCGGTCCTGCAGGAGGCCGGACACGAGGTGATCGGCCTCGTACGGCCGGGTCGAGGACATGAGACACCAGAGCTCGACACCCTCGAAGTCGATCTCCGGGACCGCGCGGCGACCCACACTGCGCTCAAGCGAACCCGGCCGGACCGGATCGTCCACCTCGCGGCCCTGGCCGCGCCCACGGCAGCGACGGAACAGCCCCTCGAAGCCCTGCGCGTGAACTATATCGCCGTCGACCACCTGTTCGGCGCGCTAGCCACGCACGCGCCGGCGGCCCGCTTGCTCTACGTCGGGACCAGTGACGTCTACGGTCTCCAGTCCGCCGAGGCCCCACCGTTTCGCGAGGACGCCTCCATACGCCCCGCCAACCTCTACGCGGCGACCAAGGCGGCGGGCGAGAGACGGGCCGAGCTGGCATTCGAGCGCGAGGGACTGGACGTGGTCCGCGCGCGGCCGTTCAATCACACGGGGCCGGGACGCCCCGCGTCCTACGTCGAGGCCGCCTTCGCCCGGCAGATCGCCCTGATCGAGCGCGGCGCGAGCGGAGCCGAGCTGCGCGTCGGGAACCTGGAGCCCGTTCGCGACTTCAGCGACGTTCGGGACGTCGTCCGCGCATACGTGCTGTTGCTGGAGCGCGCGAAACGCGGCGAGGTCTACAACGTATGCAGCGGGCAGGGTCATCGGATCTCCGAGCTGCTGGAGCATCTGCTGGCGAGGTCCAGCGCGACGCCGGAAGTGGTCGTGGACCCGGATCGCTTTCGTCCCACTACCCCCGATCGACTGGCGGCGGTCGGCGACGCGACACGCCTGCGCGAGCTCGGCTGGAGCCCGCACTACACATTCGATCAGACCCTGGCCGACGTACTCGAGGATTGGAGGAAGCGCGCATGACCCAGGGAACGGGCACACCAGCGGTCGCCCGATTGCTCCTCGACTTCCTCGCGCAGGGTCTCCCAGCCTCTATCGCGCAGCGCCCGATCGAGGCGGGCCCGCTCTTCCGCGAGGTATCCCGAGAGAACCACCGCTCTTGTCGCCGCGCGCAGCATCCGGGGAAGACACGGAAGCAGCTCGGCGAGCAGCATGTTCGCGGCCACGATCTCGAAACGGGCCGCGTCAGCCAGGGTGTCGAGGCTGCCGCACACGATCCGGGGAGACAGCTCGTTTCGGCGCGCGTTCTCGAGGGCGTTCGCGCAGGCAGCGGCGTCGATCTCCAGACAGCAGGCACTGCCGGCGCCCAGCCGCAGCGAGCCCAAGGCCAGAATGCCACTCCCGGCGCCCACGTCGAGAATACGATCCCCGGGCTCGAGCGCCTCGAGCAACAACCCGAGTGCCAGACGCGTGGTCGCGTGCTCACCGGATCCAAACGCCTGCTGCGGGTCGATCTGTATCTCGGGCGAGCCCTGCGATCCGCACCAGGACGGGCGGATCCACAATCGGCCAACGCGTCGGGGTCGCAGACCGGCCCGCCACTCCCGCTGCCAATCCGTCTCGGGAACACGCTCCGGTCCGAGCACTCGGACCGCGCGTTCGGCGTTGGTGAGGTCGAGGACGCTCTTCGCGACCGACGCGGATTCGCGAAAGTACGCCAGCAGCTCGCACAGGGGTTCGTCCGGTCGCGACCTCTCCTCGATGCCCTGGGTCCCCAGTGAGTAGAGCTCCGCACTCACGCGTTCGATCTCGGCTTCGGGCAGCTCGATTCGAAACAGGTCGATCGGCTCCACACTCCCTCCCTCGGGCAATTCTCGCGGCGGGATTCGCGCTTGGACTCAGCGCCTGCGGCTCACTCGGCTACCTGACACACCTCGGCATCGGGCAGATACACGTGCTGTTGGACCGTGAGCGGATCACACCGGAACGGCTCGCCAGCCTCTCGGACGAGGAGCGCACCGGCCTCCGGCTGCTGCGCCGTGCCCAGACCTTTACAGAATCGCTCGGCCTGGCGCGCTCCACAAGCTACCGGCATCTGATCGACCGCAGCGGGCGAGGTGCGCTGTGGGTGCTGACGGCGGCTCCAGCAGATCGCCTCGAGCCCGTGACCTGGTGGTTCCCGATCGTCGGCCGCGTTGCGTACCGGGGCTATTTCGACGGCGAACGCGCTGATCGTTTCGCCACCCGGCTCCGCAAAGACGGGCACGATACCTACGTTCGCTCCGCCGCGCTCTACAGCACGCTCGGCTTCTTCAACGATCCCGTACCCCGCTCGATGCTGCTCTGGCCACCCTTCCAGATCGTCGACACCATCATCCACGAGCTCGTTCACGAGACGATCTACGTCGCCGACGACATCGACTACAACGAAGGACTCGCGACCTTCATCGCTCACAGTGCCACGCTCGAGTTTTTCGCGGATCGGCCCGAGCAGGCCGAGGCCGCGCGCAGGAGCTTCGCCGACGAGAAGACGTTCGCCGATCTTCTCGAACGACTCGCAAAGGAGCTGGAGCGACTGTATGCGGAGACGGAGCTCGCAGACGAGGCCCGGCGCCGCCGCGAGGGGATCTTTCGGCGCTACCGGGAGGAGGTCTTTCCGGCACTGCCCTGGGAGACCCGCCGTTATGCCGGCTTTGGCAGCGCCCCGCTATCCAACGCCTACGTGCTCGCGCACCGCACCTACCTCGGCGATCTGTCCTGCTTCGCGACACACCTGGCGGCACTCGGTGGCGACCTCGCCGCCTTCGTGGAGGGCGAGCGCGCCTCACCCGGACGCTCCGGCGACTGCTGATCGGCATCCCGCATGCCGTGTCGCGCCGCGTGCGAGGCCAGGAATGGCCGAACACCCGGGCGCGCACCGCCGAGGTCGATGCGAATCGCTCCGCAACGGGAGGTCTCCCACAGAGCGATGCCCGCCCGACGCACCCGACTCCGCACCTCCGGATCCGGCAGTGGGTGGCGCCTTCGCCGTCCCGCGCTCACCACGGCGATCTCCGGCGCCAGCGCCCGCAACCAGGAGTCGGCTGTAGACGAGCCGCTGCCATGATGAGCGAGCTTGAGAATCTCGCAGGGCTGCACATGCGAAGCGAGTACTCGCTCCACCTCCGCCGGAATATCCCCCGGAAGCATCGCGCAGACCCGGCCCGCTCGGATCTCCAGCACCAACGACGATCGGTTCGAGCTGCCTGAAACCCGGCCCGCAGGCGGCCAGAGCGCACGCATGGAGAGATCGTCCGCGTACCAGACGTCCCCAGCTGCGATCACGCGGATCGGCACGCGCGCACGCGCCGCCTCCCGCCGCACGCGTTTGCTGGCGCTCGCAGCCAAGGTCTCGCGGGACATCCACAGCTCGTCGACGGTGATCCCGCGCACTACGGCCTCGGCGCCGCCGATGTGGTCGCGATCGGAGTGGGTCAGGACCAGCGCGTCCAGCCGCCGTACGCCCTCCGCGCGCAGCGCGGGAAGCACGACGTGCCGGCCGGCATCGAAGCCCGCGAGCCGGGGACCCGCGTCGATGAGCCAGGCCGCGCGGCCGCTGCGCAGGAGGACAGAGTCCCCGTGGCCAACGTCCAGAAACACCAGCGAGGTGGCGACGTTCGTATTGGCCCGACCCGAGATCAGGCCGACTCCGAGCGCGAGGGGGGCCACGATCAGGAGCGCAGCAGCGAGCCCGCGCTGACCACCGGCCAGAAGCCGGAATCCGAAGCCGCAGCCGGCCAGCCCGAGCGCGAACGTCACGCGATCTCCTGCAACCGCCAGGAGATCCGGGCTCTCGAGAAGCTCGACCAGGCGGATGCCCAGCTCCGCTACCCATGTCGCGATCCACAGTGGCGGTCCGGCCAGAGCTGGCAGCAAGGTCGCCGTGCCGGCGGCAAACAGAGCCAGCGGAACCAGGGCGACACCGAACAGCGGAACCACAATCAGGTTCGCGAAGAGACCCGCCACCGGCAGCGGTGCGCCGAGCAACGCGAGGAAGGGTGCTGTGGCCAGGACGGCAGCCAGCGTCGAGTGCAGCAGCGCCGCCAGCACCCCGGGCTCTGGACGCCACACGACGATCCCGCCCACCGCGGCGAAGGACAGCAACAACGCGGGCTCGAAGAGCGAGGCGGGCTCGATCGCGAGGACGGTGAGCAGAGCCAGCGCGAGCGCGTTCCAGCTGGCGGCGGGTCGACCGCCGAGAACGGCCAGCGTGCCCGCGAACGCCATCGAAATCGCCCGCAGCGCCGGGATGGCCGGACCCGTGAGCAGCGCATAGCCAAGCGCGCAGAACGCGCCAACTCCCAGCGACAGCGCGTTCGCCCGTCGCAGCAGGAAGAGCCCAGGACTCCTGCGGATCAGCCAGCCGCTCGCAGCTCGACCCACCGCCAGGACCCATCCGACGTGAAGACCCGAGACGGCGAGAAGGTGAGCGGTTCCCGCTCGAGAGAACGATCTGCGGACCTCATCTCCCAGGAAGCTCCGCTCACCCGTCGCGAGTGCCCGCAGCAGGGCGCCGGCTCGACTGGGCCGGTCCGCAGGATCGAGGGACTCGCCGAGTGCCCGCCGCGCCCGCTCGAGTCGTGCGCGAAAGGAGACCCCGCGCGCACCTACGGGGAGGATCGGGCCACGCACGCGTCCTCCCGCTCGCACCCCGCGGCGCGCCCAGTAGTCGCGCCGACTCGAGCCCCCGGGGTTGGTCGCGGGCGAAATTGTTTCGAGCTCGATCCGCGCAACCGCCAGGGCGCCCGGCAGCAGCTCGCACGCTTCCGAGCCGGCTCCGAGTCGGGCCCTGCCCTCCGAGGGGCCGTGCACGTGCACGCTGAGGCGACACCCGACGGAGCTTCGGGACGGGGCTTGCAGGAGCGTCAGCGCGGTGGGTCCGGGGGCTGCGGAGGGAATCGGCGCAACGAGGCGTGGAGCGAGCGCGAGGGCGCCGAGGCCGATGCCGAGCAGGATCTCGCCACTTCCCGCGAGCAGCCCCGCCGGTCGCAGACGCCACAGCCCGAGACCGAGCGCCGCGATGAGCCCCCAGACAGCGGGTGCCAGACGCAGGGCATCCTCGACCAGAATGCCCAAGACGAAGGGAACGACTACACGTAGCAGGGGTACCCGGGGCACTCGCGCGCCTCGCGCGGGACCGGGTCGGGAAGCTTGCGATCAGTGGAGCATCGGCGGCCGGGAGGGCACCTTCATCTGCTGGCGAAGCCTCTCGAGGCAGACTCCCAGGACCTTGAGCGACTCATCCATCTTCCTCAGCTCGGAGACGACCTGCCCGACGAGGACATTGACCTCGTGGACGGACTGGAGCCCGACGCTGCGACTGGCCTGGTAGGCGCTCGCCAGGTTCACGAGCAGCTCCTCGCACTCCTCGGCGCTGGGTTGTCGAGCGCCGAAGCTCTCCAACAGCGGGGCGAGGTGATCGGAGAACTCGTGCCCCACGCCGAACCGCCCCTCGAGAATCTGCATCAGCTTCTTGCTAAACGCCGTCATGCCGGCCCAGATAGCAAGGAGGATGCCAAGCGCACCCGGCCGCTAGCTCGAGCGTCCTTTCCTCCCTGGAACCGGCACCTTGCGCCTACGATTGCAAGCTCTCGGTACGTGTCCCGGATCCGCCATGAGGAAGCGCGTTGCCCGATCGGTGGACCGGACTACTCACGCCCCTCCGCGGAGCTCTGGTCAGTGGTTTGCGGGCCCTCGAAGTGTCGACTTCGTGGAGCAGCTCCGAACGCGATCTACACGTGCCCGACGGTCGCGTCCATGTACTCCTGCATCTTCTCGACCTGCTCGTCGTTCCCGGGCGAGCGCTGCAGCAGCTCGTGGAGCTCCTTGCGCTTCCCCTCGTCAGGGATCCGACGCGCCAGGATCTCCTCGAAGGCACTGCGCGCCTGGATGATCTTGCGCGGCCGGAACTCCGTCGGCCACATGTCCGGTGACGGCTTGTACTCCTCGAGCACGCGACGCGCAACGGTCACCTTGTGCACCTCCGTCGGACCATCGACGATTCCCATGGCGCCGCCGCCGCCGCCCAGCCCGGCCATCAGGTTCGAGACGCCGAGCGCGCCGTGGATGTGCTGAGCCTTTGACGAGATGTCGGTGAGCACCTTCGCGGTGATGACCTTGGCCGCCGCGATCTCCGTACGCGTCTCCCTGGTGCTCGACTGGTCGATCTTCCAGGCCGCGTGCATCACGAATAGCCGGAACTGCTGGTACTGGATCCAGGAGTCTGCGATCGCCTCCTGAACCATCTGTTTCTCGGAAAGCATGCTGCCCTGGGTGAAGCGCGAGAGTGCGCGTTCGCACATCATGTCGAGCTGCTTCTTTGCACTCGCCACGGAGCGCATGGCGTGGTGAATGCGCCCACCGCCGAGCCGCCGTTGCGCGACCTCGAAGCCCTTGCCCTCCTCGCCGAGCAGATTCTCGGCGGGAACGCGCACGTCCTCGTAACGCACGTGTGCGTGCATACCTCGCCCGAACGGCTGGCCGCCCCCTCCGATGTGGGCGAGGACCCGGATACCCTTTGTGTCGCTGGGCACGAAGAATATCGACATGCCCTCGTGGGAGTCCACATCGGGATTCGTGACGCACATCACCAGGATGAACGACGCATCTCGCAAGTTCGAGGAGTAGAACTTCTCGCCGGTGATGACCCATTCGTCACCGTCACGCACGGCCCGGGTCTTGAAGCCGGTGGGATCGCCGCCCTGTGGCTCGGTCATCGAGTAGCAAGAGAAGACCTCGCCGTCCAGCAGTGGCTGGAGCCATTTCTTCTTCTGTTCCTCCGTCCCGTACGCCGCGATGATCTCGGCGTTGCCGGTGTCGGGGGCCGCCGTGCCGAAGATGATCGGCGCCCAGCCGGAGCGTCCGAGGATCTCGTTGATGAGAGCCAGCTTGAGCTGGCCAAACCCCTGGCCTCCGAGGTCGGGGCCGAGGTGAGCTGCCCAGAGACCCTGGTCCTTCACCTCCTGCTTCAGCCGGTCGATGAGCGTCTTGAGCGGCTCGCCGATACGCACAAATGCGTACCCTCCGAACAGGAGATCGATGGGCTCGATCTCGCTGCGGACAAAGTCATCGATCCAGTTGAGCTTCTTCTGAAACTCGGGCTCGGTGGAGAAATCCCAGGCCATCGCTTGCCCTCTCTCAAAGGAGACCCCGACGCAGGGACTCGAGTGCGCTTCCCTAACCTGCCGATCTTATGCGGAAAAGCGCTGGCTAGTCAACCTCGTCATGGGTTAGGCTCTGATCTGGAGAAACCCTCGCCGAACGTCTGAGAAACATATGCCGAAGATCCTGCTCGTCGAAGACAATGAATTGAATCGCGACATGCTTTCGCGCCGCCTCATCAAACGCGGCTTCGAGATCGATATCGCAGTCGACGGCGCCGAGGGCGTCGACAAGGCACGCAACGGCTCGCCAGATCTGATCCTGATGGACATGAGCCTCCCCGTGAAGAGCGGCTGGGACGCAGCACGCGAGCTCAAGGCAGCCGACGAGACGCGCGCGATCCCCGTGATTGCACTCACGGCCCACGCGATGGCGGGCGACCGGGACAAGGCGCTCGAGGCCGGCTGCGACGAGTTCGAGACGAAGCCCGTCCGGCTTCCAGAGCTGCTCGGGAAGATCGAGAAGCTGCTCGCTCGCTGACGGCTAATCCGCCGGGGAGTTGTCGAAGCGCCCGGCAATCGCGGACACGCGGCGGATCCGGACGAGACCTCCAAAGCCCTTGGCCTCGACCTCGCGCTCATCATCGACGGTGACGAGGTTGGCGACCTCCCGCCAGGTCGCGTCCGAGATCCGAACCTCCCCTCCGCGCGTGTGCGCCTCGATGCGCGCGGCCAGGTTCACGGCGCTGCCGACGGCCGCATACTTCGTGCGGCGCTCCGACCCGATATTGCCGACCACGACGTCGCCGGTTGCGACGGCGACACCCATCTCGACCTCCGGCAGCCCCTGCGCGCGGTTCGTCTCGTTCACCTGCCCGATCGCCCGCTGCATCGCCATGGCACAGGTCACTGCGCGCGCTGCGTCGTCCTCGCCCGTGAGCGGCGCGCCGAACAGGGCCAGGATGGCATCGCCGATGAACTCGTCGATGGTACCGCCGTGCATCTGGATCGCTTCCGTCATCGCGCTGAGGTAGTTGTTGAGAACCGAAACCACCTGGCGCGGCTCGAGCGACTCGGACAGCGACGTGAAGTTCCGGAGGTCGCTCAGCAGGATGGTGACTCGGCGCTTCTCTCCGCCGAGCTCGAGAGATTCCGCGCGGCGCATCACCGCGTCGGCGACGTCATCGGAGACGTAGCGGCCGAACATGCGCCGGATGAAGGCGCCGCGCAGCTCCAGCTCACGCGCGAGGGACGCCATCTCGCGCGTTGCACGTACCGCGGCGAGCTGCGTCTCGATCCGCGCGAGGACGATCGGGAAGTCGATGGGCTTGGTCACGTAGTCGTTCGCTCCGCGGCGCAGGCCCTCGACCACGTCGGCCCGATCGGTGAGCGCGGTCGCGAGGATCACGGGCAGCTCGCTGGCGGAGCGCTCGCTGCGCAGCGCATCGAGCACCTCGAGGCCGCTCATGCCCGGCATCATCACGTCGAGCAGCACCACGTCGAAGCGTTGCCCCTCGATCTTCCGCAGGGCCGCGACCCCGTCCGAGGCCTCGTCGACCGCATAGCCCCGGCGCTTGAGTCGGCGCGCGAGCATGTCGCGGTTGTTCGGCTCGTCATCGACGACGAGAATGCGGCCGGCTGCGGGTGTTCTGGCCGCCGACTCTTCCCCACCGCCCCCCATGGACGCCGCAGGACCCGCGTCGGTCTGTAGTGTCTCGTCGACAACCTGGAGGAGCTCCTCCGCAGCGAGGTGGATCTTCTCGAGATCGGGAACGAGGTCCCGGTGCTCGTCGCGCGCCTCCTCGAGCAGCATCTCGCTGTAGCCGATGATCTGGCCCAGGGGAGTCCGCATCTCGTGCTGTAACCGGCGCAAGGCCGTCCGCGACTCGCGCGCGCTGCGCTCCTCCTGGCTCACGGCCAGAGCATACGCCACTCGCGCAGGCCGAGTGCGCACCCGAGCAGGCCGGCGTTGCGCCTCAAGACGGGGCTTCGTCGGACTCCGGGGAGCGACCCACGCGCACAGCCTCGGCCAGGGCATCCTGCAGCTCCGCCACGTTGCGAACGTGCAGGTCGCGCTGCGGGAACGGGATCTGGATCCCGGCGGCAGCGAACGCTTCCTCCGTCGCCACCGCCAGATCGCTCATCACTGCGAGGAAATCGCCCTCGGTCCAGGCGCGCAGCTCGAAATCGAGAGAGCTGGTCCCGAAGCTCCGGAACAGACTCTCGGGGGCGGGATCTTCCAGCACCTCGGTATGGGTCCGCGCCACCTGCAACAGGATCTCGAGCACCTGTCGGGGCTTCGTTCCGTAGGCCACCCGCACCGGCAGGATGATCCGGCGCTTCCGGTCGGAGAGCGTCCAGTTCGTCACGCGCGCGGAGATGAAGTCCCCGTTCGGAACGATGACATCGGAGCCATCGAAGGTGTGGACCTTGCTGGCGCGTATGCCGATCGTCGTGACAGTGCCGAAGAGATCGTCGATCTGCACGCGATCGCCCACGCGAACGGGGCGCTCGAACAGTAGGATGATACCCGACACGAAGTTGTTGACGACGTTCTGGAGACCGAAGCCGATGCCAACCCCCAGGGCACCCACGAGCAGCGAGATGCGGTCCCAGGTGAACCCGAGAATGGTCAGGGCCGCGACGAATCCCGCCACGATGATCGCGTAGCGGGTGAACGTCGTGAGCGCGAAGGGAACGCCCGAGGGCATCTGGACACGGGCGAAGACCTCCTGCTCGAGGGCGAAGCTCACGAAGCGGGCGATCAGCCAGGAACCGTAGAGGGTAACGCCGAAGGCGACGACACTACCCAGCGAGAAGGCGATCGGCCCGTAGCCGAGGCGCGCTCCTAGCAGCGCGCCCAGGCCGTCTCGGAGCGGGTCCCAGAGCTGAGCCGTCTCCAGCAGGGTGTAGACCCAGATGAAGAAGCCCAGTGCCCGGAAACCGCGGCGAAGGACCCCCAGGAAGCGCGGACGCTCCGCTCGCACCATGTGCACGAAGTCGAGCAGGCCGGCGTTTATCGCAGACTCGGCCACGGCCTCTGCGGTACGCACTACCGCCAACCAGCCCAGGCCAAAGACGGTTCCCCACACCGCCAGGATGCCAATTCGACCCGCCAGGTTCGAGTAGCCGAGGATCGCAGCGACGAGCCCGACGCCAAAGGCCACGCCGATCAGTCGGAGCCAGCCGTCCAGAACCCGGAACCAGAGCCCGCGCCCGAGGCCCGGCGGGATCTGGCGCACTCGCTCAGGCCGACGGAGCCAAAGGACGCCCGCGAAGCCCGCAGCGAGGTCCAGCACGAGCAGACTTCGCGCGACCAAGTCGAAGCCGGCAAACGCGAAACGGGCGGCCTCCGCCAGTGCGAGTACGGCCACGCCAATGACCGGCAAACGCAAGGCGGGCGGCAGCAAGGAGCGGAAGACGCGCAGCCAGACAGGCAGGGCGAGGAGGGCCACGGCCAGCCGAAAGCCGCGCCCGCGTCCAGGATAGAGGAGGAAGCTCAGAAGGAGGCCGAACAGCACCGCGGAAGCCCAGGGATAGCGCAGGGCATCCCCCTCGCCTCCGTCCACTCCTGCTTGCTCTGCCTCTGCCCGTCGCCCTCGCAGGGTGCGAGCCCGCGCGAATCCCCAGCCGAGTACCAGGATCATCAGCAGGTGGATCACCAGGCGCCCGCGTTGGAGCCTCAAGTAGCTCACGAGATCGACGACCATGTCGTCGAGGCTGCTCCCGAGGACGGCCAGCTCGGCTCTCACCTCCTCGCCGACAAAGCGAGCGCTCCAGATCGGCTCGTGCTGGCGCTGGAGGAGGCTCGCGGCGAGCTCGGCGCGACCGGCCTCGATGCGCGTCAGCGCTGGCGCGGTGGCTCGCTGACGGTCCGCAATCTGACCCTGGAGGCCGAGGGCGGTGTCCCGACTCGCCTTGAGCCTGGCGTCCGAGGCCTGAAGCTCCAGGACGAGCTCCACCACCCGGTCGACGACCGCTTGTGGGGCCGACGCGCTACGCGCCTCGTCACGCGTCAGTCTCCAGACCTCGATCTCCCCACGAATCTCGTCGCGCCAGGCATCGAGCTGGCGCGCGCGATCGCTCAGCTGCTGCGTCTGGGCAGCGAGCTGAGCGCTGATGCGCTGCCAGACCGTGAACAATGCCTCCAGGCTGGCGGCGGTTCGTGGCTGGGCAAGCGTTCGCTCGAGTCGCAGCTGCGCGGACTCGATCTGCGACTCGATCTTCGCGAGCTCTGCTGCCAGCCCCTCGCTGATCTCGCCAGCTGCGAGACCGGCATCGATCTGCCGAAGGCGGCCTTCGAGGACATCCGCTCGCAGCGCGATCTCGGCGACCAGGATCGCCTTCGGTGCCTCTTCTGCGGTCGCGGCTTCGGTGGCGGGAGCTTGGGCGGGCGCGGCTTCGGTGGCGGGAGCTTGGGCGGGCGCACTCATGGGCACTGCGCCAAGTGCCAGCCAGCAGAGTGCCACCGCGAAGATCGCGCGAGCTCGAAGCATCCGAGCCTCCATCGAAGGAGTTCGAGCGGTCATTCTACCAGCGAACTCCCGATCTCCCGGACTGGAGAGCCGGCGCCGTGCTGTGGGATCTTGATACGGCTTCAGGGGAGCTCGGCGAGCCACGCACCGCTCTCGAACCAGCGCTTTCGCAGGAGCTCCAGGAGCCCCGTCCCCTGAAGAGCGGCGAGATAGTTCTCCACCAGGTTGAGGAGCAGCGGGTCGTCGGGCGCCAACGCGATCCCGATCGGCTCGAGCGTGAGGGGTGTCGTGAGCGCCGTGAGTCCCGCATCGGGATACCGGAGAACCGAGAGCAGGCACACGGGGAAATCCGCCACGAGGGCGTCGACCTCATCCTTCACGACCATCGCCACCGCGCTGTCGTAATCCTCTGTCGCGGTGAGCTGGGCCTGCGGGAGAAACACCTTCACGAACCTCTCGCTCGTCGAGTCCCGCAACGCCACCAGCTTGAGCGAGGTCTCGCCGAGATCGCTGGCCTCATCGGCCCGTGCGAGCACCTCCGACTTGGTGAGGATCGACTTTCCGGAGATGAAGTAGGGTCCGACGAACGCCGCCCGCAGGTTGCGCTCCGGCGTGATGGTCATGCCGGAAATCACCAGGTCGACCTCGCCAGCCTCGAGTGCGGGCAGGAGATCGGCGAAGGGCTTCGTCACGATCTCCAGCTCGACGGCCATCGACCGGGCCAGCGCCTCGGAGAGCTCGACCTCCAGGCCGAGCATCTTGCCGGAGCGGCCGCGAAAGTTGAGAGGGGCCTGGTCCCCGGACATGCCGACCCGGAGCTGCCCGCTCTCCACGATGCGCGTCAGGGTTGGCGAGCGTTCGGACTCGGCGGGCGCGGGTGCGCCACAGGCGATCCCCACCCCGACCAGCAGGATAACGATCCGTTCAGCGAGCGTGCGATACATCGGTAACCCTGCCTATCTGGGCGGAAAGTCCACCAGGATCTCAGTGGCGACTTGAAAGAACTGCTCTCTCTGCTCAGCCGGCCCTGGCGGGGTCTTACTGAGTCGCCCCGTGGCGATTCCCCGCCAGACGAGCTCCTTCTCCCGGGCGTCCGCGATGTCGATCACGAACGTCCCCTGCTCGTATTCGGTGACCCGCGTCTCGGGAACCGACATGGTCCAGCCGCGACCGCCGCCGTAGTAGCCGCTGTGGTAGCCGCTGTTCATGGTGCGGACGTCGAGCTTCTGCTCGACGGCCTGGTGGAAGGTGATCCAGAAGTCCGGGTCGTCTCCGACCTTGCGAAAGCCCTTCTGCGCCAGCACGCGGTCGACGGCCTCCCGCACCCGGTCGTGGTACATGGGTGTGTCGAGGCGTGGATTCCCGGTCGCCTGAGGATTCCGCGGAATCCACGTGTAGGTGTGATAGACCGAGAAGTCCTCTTCGGGATCGTAGTCGGCCGTCACGCTGATGGTGCTGCAGCCGGCGATGGCCGCGACCAGCAGCGCGATCATGAGCGATCTCATTGGCTGCTCCCTTGCTCTCTCGCTCCACCCACCGGAAGCTCGAGCTCCAACCTGGGGTTGACGCTTGAGAATCTTAGCAGGCGGTGGCTCCGCATCGGTGTTGGGGGAGATCACTACTGCTGAACACCAAAAGCTCCGAGGGGCCCGAGCAGGGGGGCGCCCGCCAACTGATGGTATGCTCTCAGCCGCATACTCCCAACCTCCTCCTAAAGGATTGCGATGGTGCCCCCCATGAACTTGTTCGGCTTGTCCGCGATCGGTGCGGCGCTGATCGCCGCCGCGTGCGGCCCGCCCGACGTGGCCGCGCCTCCCCCGCTCCAGATCCCCGTGGTCGAGGTCATCGAGCGGGATCAGCCGATCACCCTCGAGATGGTCGGGCAGACCCTGGGATCCTCGGACATCCCGATCCGCGCCCGCGTCGAAGGCGTGCTCGACAGTATTCATTTCGTGGAGGGCCGCGCCGTCGCGAAGGACGACCTGCTCTACACGATCGATCCCCGCCCCTTCCAAGCGAAGGTGGTGGAAGCGCAGGGCCGGCTCGCGGAAGCCCGCACCTTGCTCGCCAAATCCAATGCGGACCTGAACCGGATCCGGCCTCTGGCCGAGATGAAGGCGGTCAGCCAGCAAGATCTCGACGGGGCCGTCGCACAGTACGAGGCGGCGATCGGATCTGTGACTGCTGTGCAGGCGCAGCTCGAGCAGGTAGAGATCGAGC
>JAUXJB010000179.1 GCA_030624945.1 Deltaproteobacteria bacterium
GCTTGGACATCGGCTCAGCGCATGGGTCCCAGGCGCCACTCGCGCAGGGCCCTGTCGACGATCCTGCGGACCCCCGGCTCGCGCCAGAACGAGAAGTGGCTGCCGTGATACCAGGCGATCTGCGGCTCCCCCCAGTGCTGCCAGAGGTCGCGCGGCTGGTCCGCCGGTACCAGGCGATCGACCGTTCCCGCGTACACGAAGCAGCGCTCCGTGGGCACGAGCGATTCGACCGCGAGCGGCGAGATCACGCGCATGAGCTCGCGGACCTGGCTCCACTCGACATCGTGCCGCTCCAGCTCCCGGCGCGCCTCTCCCAGCGAGAGTCGGCCTTCACCGCGCAGGAAGTCCACGGAGGGCAGGCCGGCAATGACACAGGCCAGATCTTCGTCGAGGCCGGCCAGCAGGGCGGCGGCATATCCGCCCAGCGAGATTCCGTAGACGCCGACCGACTCGGCTCCCTCGCTCCTTACCCAGCGGAGCAGTCGACGGATGTCCCACATGGCCTGGGCCTCGGCGTTGATCGTGTCGATGAGCTCGCCACCGACGAAGCCATCGCCGCTGCGGAATCCCGTCCTGCGGGGCCCGTGAAGGGGCAGCACGGGGAAGAGCAGGTTGTGACCGAGCTCCAGATGCAGCCGCCGAGCGTCGAAGACCGCGAAGTCCAGCAACGGGAATCCCATCCCCAGGCCGTGCAGACAGACCAGCCATGGCCGGGGTTCGTGGCCGTCGCGCACCACCCACGCGTGCGCCGTGCGGTTCGGGACGTAGCCCTGCCAGCGCTCGCCTCCCGGAGCGCCGGCCGGAGGCTCGTAGCCGCTCTCGAACGAGAGGTGCTCGAAGCGCAGCCCGCGCGTCTCTTTCCACGTGATCCGCTGCGACGCGAGCTCCGGCGGCTCGGCGTGAAAGGTCCGGGGCTTCTCGATCCAACCGCGCTCCTGGAACAACGAGTGCGCCGCGCGCACCTCGTCGGCGATCCGGCCAGTATCGAACGCACCGAACCCGCGGCGCGCCACGGGGACCGTCACGAGAATCGCCTCGTCCAATCCGATCTTGGCCGCGAGCATGAGATCCAAGGACGGCTGGGGAACACCTCCCACGGGAATCTGGCGGCTCTGGCTGGCCCAGCCGGCCGAGATCAAGCTCGCGGCTGCCAGCACGAGCAGCCAGAGGGCACCCGACAAGCCGACGACGAAGAGCATGGGCAGGGCTGTGACCACGCCAACGGCTGCGCCGAGCGCACTCATCTGAAGTGTTCGCAGGTCGCGGGGCAACCATAGCTGCGAGACTCCGCCCGCGAGCAGTAGGGAGCCCGGAACCGCCGAGAGCACGAATCCCACGACACTCTCGGCCGCCCCTGAGATCAACCAGATCAGCCCAGCAGCGATCGGAACCGTGCACTCCCAGGAGCTCCGAGTCGTCTCGCTCATGCCGCCCGCTCAGAGCTCGGCACGCGGCCCACCCGGCGCCGGTCGGCGCTGCGACCGCGAACGCCGGCGCAGCGAGCGGCGACTCCACTCCAGGCCGGACGCGAGGCGGAGCTCGGCAAAGGCGGCGACCAGCTCGTCTGCCAGCAGCGGAAGATCGGGGATCCGCTCGCGATCCGCGTTGAGCCCCCAGACCAGGCGACCCGCGTAGCTGAACAGGGCGATCGCGAGGCCCTGGTTCGCCGGCAGCGGGGCCTGGGGATAGCAGGCCAGGAGTCGAGAGCGCAGCAAGTAGAGCGGGAGCTGCGGTCCGGGCACGTTCCAAACCACGAGATTGCAGGGCTGCGAGCGATCGAGATCCAGCACCGCCTGCGAGAGCAGCGTGGACGAGGTCCAGCGCGTGGCCGCCGCGAGATCGGCCGCGGAGACCGGCGACGTCGCTTGTGCGAGATCGCGGGTCGCAGTGCGCACGAGTTCCAGACGATCGAGGGGATCGTGCTCGGCGACGGGGAGCCGGATCGGCCAGGTCGCGATCCGTTCGGGCAGGGTTCCCGGGCTCGAGTACACACTTACAGGTGTAGCGGCCAGGAGCTCGAAGGCCGCCAGGCTGGCACCTCGGCGCTCCAGAAAGCGACGCATCGCTCCCGCTACGGTCGCGAGGACCAGATCGTTCACCGTGCACCCCAGGCGCCTCTTCACCGCGCGGACGTCGGCCAGCTCCAGGCCAACCCAATCGAAGCGTCGGTGAGGACCGATCTCGGTATTCAGGGGACCCTCGGGCACCGCTGCGCGACTCCTTGTGAACGAGTCGATCCAGGCCCGGGTCCGCGCCTCCACGCTGGCCGCAAACTCCCTCGGGCGCGCGATCACGTCACCGAATTCGCGGCCCAGCTCGAGCGGCGACTGGATTCGACGCAACACCTCGTCCCGCAACAGGTGCAGCTGACTCGGAGCCATGCGAGGTTCGAACGTACGCGGTTCGGCGATCTCGTCCGTCGGTTCCGGCCCGAGCAACACGGAGAGCAAATCCGCACCGCCCGGGCCATCGATCAGCGAGACGTGTGCTTTGAACACGATGGCGAAGCGATCTCCTTCCAGGCCCTCGACGATCCACTGCTCCCAAAGTGGCTTCTCGCGATCGAGCTGCTGAGACATGATGCGAGCGGCGAGATGCTTCAGCTGCGACTCGTCTCCCGGGCGCGGAAGGCTCATGTGCCGCACGTGGTAGTCGAGGTTGAAGTGCTCGTCGTCTACCCAGACGGGCGAGTTCTCGAACGGGACCCAGGCCAGGCGCTGTCGGTAGCGCGGCACCCGGTGAAGCTGCGCGGCCGCGTGCGACCGAATCCGCTCGATGTCGACTCCACCGTCCGCGCTGCGCAGCCCGCTTCCTTCGAACACGAGCGTGGCGCACACGTGGCTGTGAAGCGCGGGGCCCTCCTGCGCGAGAGAGGAGGTCGCCGTCTCGCTGAGCCGCTCGTACGAGTTGCGCACCCGCTCGTGTGTAGCTTTGGGTGCCAGGGGTGTAAACCCCGGCGGAGAGAGACGACGGGCGAGCTTCGGCAGGATTCGCGATCGTGGCGCCAGGCCTGTACCTTTGCGCACTCTTCCGCCGCGCAACACACAAAGGAGGGGGCATGCTCGCTCGCATCTCCACGCTTCTCGCGCTCGCCTGCTTGATGTCCGCGTGCCTGGACCTCGACCTCGCCGGCTTCGGACGCCCGCGACCGCTGGTCGAGACAACGGTGCTGGGCGAACGAGGTCCGAAGCTCGCCATGGTCGACATATCGGGCGTCATCTCGGAGAACACCCCGCGCAGCATTCTGGGACTTCAAAGCGGGCCGGGCCAGATCGCCCGCTTGCGCGAGGCACTCGATCTGGCGGCGGACGATCCCGAGGTCGCCGCCCTGTTGCTTCGCATCCGAACCCCGGGAGGTACGGTCAGCGCGACCGAGACCATTCACCACGAGTTGCTGCGCTGGAAAGCCGAGACCGGCCGGCCCGTGATCGCGTTTCTGAACGGGCTCGCGACCTCGGGCGGCTACTACATCGCCATGGCGGCCGACGAGGTGGTGGCCCATCCGACCGTCATCACCGGATCGATCGGGGTCATCATGGTCGGCCTGAACTTCTCGGGATTGATGGAACGCTTCGGGATTGCGGACCAGTCGGTGAAGAGCGGACCCTACAAGGACGCCGGCTCGCCTCTGCGGAAGATGACGCCCGAAGAGACCGCGCAGCTTCAGGGAGTGGTGGACGACCTCCACGCTCGCTTCATCGAGATCGTGGACTCTGGGCGCCCGGCCCTCGAGCGTGCGGCGGTGCTGGAGCTGGCCGACGGTCGCATCTACACCTCCCGTCAGGCGCTCGACTTGGGATTGATCGACAGGATCGGCTACCTCGAGGATGCCGCGAAGGCCGCCGAGAGCCGCAGCGGAATCTCGGAGTCGCGCGTGGTCACCTACCACCCGCCCGGAGCCTACAAGCACAACATCTACAGCGGTAGCGATCTCCCGCCCGTGCAGGTCATCGATCTCCACCTGCTACCGGCTGGAGAGAGCTCGCTCCAGCCCGGCTTCTATTACATCTGGCCGTTCGGACGATAAAGTGGGGACGCTCGGAGGTCGGGGGCTGCGGTCGGACAGTCCGACACGCTGGCCGCGTTCGATGGCGGAGACGGGGATGCCGTCTCGGAAGACCAGCCAGCGGGCGTGCCCCGCGGGGACCCGGGGGCCCGGTGTCAGGATGCCCTGGAGGTTGAGTGGATCGGCGGCGGAGACGCGAATCTCGTGGCCGGGGCGGGCCCGGTCTCTCTGCTTTCGCAGCAAGGGCACGGCCTCCGGGAGCGCGA
>JAUXJB010000273.1 GCA_030624945.1 Deltaproteobacteria bacterium
ATGCTCTCGCACGATGAACTCGACGGATTCCTGCTCCTCTTCGGTCAGACCGAGCCGCTGCGCGATCGCGGGGATCATCGCGGCACCTCGCTCTGAGTGCCCACCCCCGAGTCCCTTGCCGATATCGTGCAGCATGCAGCTGAGGTACAAGATCTCCAGCTTGGGAGCCTCGCGAACCAGAGCGGTGGCGAACGGGAGCTCCTCCTGAAAGTTGCCCTTCCACAGGCGGCGCAGCTGCTCGACGAGGAAGAGGGAGTGAACGTCTACCGTGTAGGTGTGGTACATGTCCTGCTGCCAGAGCCCCACGAGGCGCCCGAACTCCGGCAGGTAGGCGCCCAGCAGACCCAGCTCGTCCATCACCGCCAGTGAGCGATAGACCCGCATGGGGGCCCGGAGGATCTGACGGAAGAGGGCCGCCGCCTCGGGATCCTTGCGGAATGCGTCATCGATGAGGTGCAGGTGCTGGTGAACCAGTCGCTGCGCTCGGACCGAGAGCTCGATGTCGTGGTCCTGTGCCACCGCAAAGGCCGAGAGAAGTCGCACGGGACGCTCCTCGAGTAGCGAGGCGTATGGGATCTCCAGCTGACCGTCGACCAGTGCAAAACCATCGGCCAGCGCGTGCGGGACGCGTCGCGGCGTGTCCGGGCGAATGCGATTGGAGCGCAGCACGTGATCGATCACACGGCGGGTCAGTCGCGCGATGGCGCGAGCGTGGATGTAGTAGGAACGCATCAGCTCTTCGATCGGCAGGATGCCATTGCCTCCCCGATACCCGAGATGCTCGGCGAGCTGCTCCTGCGCGACGAAGTGGAGTCGGTCGTTCTTGCGGCCGCTCCGGTGTAGCTGGTTTCTCGCGCGCCACAAGAAGTCGAGTGCTACCAGCAGCTCATCGAGCTCTTCCGCATTGACGAAGCCATGCAGCAGGAGATGTTCCGGTCGGCGTACCTCCCACTGGGCCGCGCGCGCGGTCCACATGGCGGTGTGGTAGTCGCGCAGGGCGCCAACGCTCTCCCGCAGGTTCGGCTGAAGCAAGTAGACGGATTCACCGAACCGCTCGTGCCGGGCCCGCATCTCCTCCAGCTTTCCATCTACGAACTCTCTACCCCTCTCCTTGAGGTGTGCGCGAACTTCCCGATCCAGCTCCGCGTAAAGTCCGGGGGCGCCGATCAGGAAGCGCGCATCGAGATAGGATGTCAGGGTCGACAGATCCTCACGACCCACGCGCATGCAGTCCGCGATCGTTCGAGTCGCCACGCCCACGGTAAGCTGCGCATCCCACAAGCGATGCGTGATCGCCTCGGTCAGCGTTTCGACGTAGGGATTGATCTTGCCGCTATAGAGAAAGAGAAGATCGATGTCCGAGCCGAGCGAAAGCTCCCGACGGCCGTACCCCCCGACGGCCACCACCGAAAGGCGATAGTTCAGGCGCGGGAAGCGCTCGAAGTATTGATCCTCGGCCCGCCGGAAGAGCTTGCGGATCAAGCGATCGATGAGCTCGGCGTGCTCCTCGTTCACGCGCCGCGCCGGCGTGCACTCGTCGTGAAGACCGAGCAAGTAACCACGTACGGCGTCGAGATAGCCGCGCACGGACGGATTCAGGTGGATCGAGGAGGTTGTCGGACCCGAGGGCGCCGCCTCGAAGAAGTCGTCGCAGATCGGCTGCACGATCAGCGCTCGGCAACCAGACTGCGCGCATGCCGATCGCGGTAGCGGACCACCCCCCGCGCAATACCCTCCGCCACCGCGCGGGCGAACTCACGCGTCTTGAGTCGCTTGACCTCGGCCCGATGCGTCAGGAAGCCGACCTCGACCAGAATTGCAGGCATATCCGCCTGAAACAGTACCAGGAACGGCCCGCGCTTCACCCCCAGGTCACCCGTCGCACGGTAGTTCTTGCGGAGTCGGCCGACGAGCGCGGTCTGAACATCTTCCGCGAGGCGGGCCGCGTAGCGCTCCGTGTAGCCGAGCCGCAGCGACGCCTTGATCAGGTCCAGGTCGCTCAGACGGGCGATGGTCGTGCCGTTCTCCCGCGCCGCGACGCGCGCGGTCTGACGGTTGTAGCGGGTGTCGAGCAAGTAGGTCTCCACCCCCTGCGTCTTTCGATTCGGCGAGGCGTTCGCGTGGATGGAGATGAACAGGTCGGCTTCGGCTCGGTTTGCTCGCACCGGGCGCTCCGCTACCGGCAGAAACCTGTCGGCGTCGCGGGTCAGGGTGACCTCGAAGCCTTCTCCTTTGAGCCGTTTCCGGAGCTCCCTGGAGATCCGCAGCACGACGTCCTTCTCGCGCACGCGCCCGCGCGTCGCCCCCGGGTCCTTCCCCCCGTGCCCCGGATCGATCACCACCC
>JAUXJB010000172.1 GCA_030624945.1 Deltaproteobacteria bacterium
GAGCCGCCCGACCAGCGCCACGCGGCTCGTCCGCAAGCCCACCTTGATGTCGGGAGCGGGGCGCGTGGGCGCCGGCACGATGCCCACGGGCACCCGACGTGGCCCGGGGGTTCGGGGTTCCACGCTGAGCGGCGCGTGGCTGGCGCGAACCGCGCGTGGAAACGCGCACACGAAACTCGCAACCAGCGCCATCAGACATACGCCCATCCACAGGAACAGGACGAGGTGCAGGGTCTCCAAGCTCATCGAATGCGGAAGTTTACGACAGTAGATCGACGGTGACGAGCTTGCTCAAGCCGCGCTCTTCCATGGTGACGCCGAAGAGCGTTTGCGCGATCTCGATCGTGCCCTTGTTGTGGGTGATCAGCAGAAACTGCGAGGACTCGACCTGCTCGAGCAGGAGAGAATTGAAACGTCCCACATTGACGTCGTCGAGAGCGGCGTCTACCTCGTCCAGCAGGAAGAACGGCGAGGGTTTGACGGCGAAGACCGCCATCAGAAGGGCGAGCGCGGTCATGGCCTTCTCGCCGCCGGAGAGCAGATTCACGTTCTGCAGACGTTTTCCCGGCGGCTGTGCGGTGATCTCGATACCCGCCTCCAGCACGTCTTCGGAGTCGGTCAAAGAAAGATGCGCGCGCCCGCCGTTGAACATGCGCGGAAACATCTGCTGGAACTGGGCATCGATCGCCTCGAAAGTCGAGCGGAAACGCGCTCGAGAGGTGCGGTTGATGCGCGCGATGGCGTTTCGCAAGCGTTCGATCGAGGTCTCGAGATCGGCCCGTTGCTCGGTCAGGTAGCGGTTTCGTTCCGAAACCTCTTCGTGCTCTTCGATCGCGCCGAGGTGTACCTCTCCCAGGGCGCGAATGCTGCGACGCAGTCGCTCGAGCTCCCGCTCCCGCAGCTCGGCGTCCGCCTCCAGATGCTCCTGTGGCGCGGCGTAGCCGGCGATCTCGATGTCGTAACGCTCCCGAATCCGGGCGCTGACCTGCTCGCACTGGCTGCGGGCTTCTCTCCGCTCGAGCTCACAGCTCGCCAGACGCTCGCGCAGGCTCTCGCGCTGGCCTATCGCCGTTCGCGAATCGGCCTCGGCGGCCTCGACATCTGCCGAGCCGCTCTCGTAGGTCGCGCGGAGGGACTCCTGCGCGGTCCGACTGGCCTCCTCGTCGCGAATCAGGTCCGCGAGCTCGTGCTCGTCGGCCGCCGTCGAGTCCGCGAGCGAGCCGGCGCGTTCCCGGGCCCCGGAAATCTCCTCCGTTCGACGCCCGATCCACTTCTGCGCCTCGTCCACGGAGGCCTGCAGGCGATCCCGAGCCTCCTGGAACTGATCCCGGCGGGCACCGATCTCCGCGAGTTCGACTCGGGCCTGGACCAGGCGCTGCTCGATACGCTCCCGCTCCCGCGACAGAGCCGCGATCTGGCCGCGCAGCTCCTCCTCCTGGGCTTGCACCCGGGCGCGCTCGCGTTCGATTCCCTCGAGACGCCGCACGTGACCCTGTCGCTCCTCACCCGCGCGATCGAGCTGGGACACCAGCGTGGACTTCCCGGAGCGGCGCGCTTCGACCGATTCCAGGGTCTCCTTGGTACGCTCCCGCAGGCGCTCGAGATCCTTCTCCAGGTTGACGACCACGAGCTCCGCCGTGTGGCCGCGGTTGCGCGCGTTCTCGATCTCCTCTCCCAGCTCCTTCACGCGATTCGAGCACTCCAACACCCGGGCCTCCAGGGCCTGGCACCGGGGACCCAGGGCTTCGAGCTCGGTATCCAGCCGGCGGATTTCCCCGGAACGACCGAGAGCCCCGGGCGGCGCACCCAGCCCACCGGTCAGCGCCCCGAGTCGATCGAGCAGCTCGCCCTCCCGTGTGACGAAGACGCCGGGCGGCTCCTCCGCGCCAAAGTGCTCGATGACCTCGCGCAGGTCGTCGACCAGGATGACGTCCGCGAGGAGTCGGCTCGCGAGGTCCCGGTACGGCTCCTCGACGCGAACGAGCTCGAGCAGGGGCCGGCCCAGGGACGGGGAGCCGGCCGGCCGGGCGGATGCCCCCACCCGCGAGCGGGATCGGGCCACGGCGAGCACGGTCGCGCGAGCGGCAGACGCCTTGCGCAGCCAGGTCAGGAGATCGAGCGCCGCCTCCGTGTCGTCCACGACGACGGCCTCCAGCAGATTGCCCAGGACCGCCTCTACCGCCGAGGCGAGGCCCTCGTCGGCGTGGACGATCTCGGAGAGCGAGCCGTGGATCTTGCGGCGCTGGTCGGCCGGTACCTGTTCGATGGTGGCAGCGACCCTCCGGGCTTCGCGTCGCTCGATCTCGCGCAGCGAGGCGAGCTGGGCCGAGACCCGCTCGAGCTCCGCCCGGGCCGCGTCGAACTCCTGCCGCGTGCTCGAGAGCTGGGACTCCGCCGCCTCGACGGTACGCAGCAGCCCGGCGAGCTGTCGCCCGATGGCGTCGCGCTCGCTGAGCGCGCCGCGCAGCTCCCGCTCCAGAGCCAGCTCGTCTACCCGAAGCCTCTCGGCGTGCAGCGTCACGGCCTCGAGCTCCTCCTCGCTCTGACGCACGCGTCGCTCGAGCTCGCTCCGCCGATCCTCGAGGGAACGCGCCTGGCTGCCGAGCGTCGCCTCCTCGGCCGCGAACTGCACCAGCCGGCCCTGGACGGCCTCGCGCCGCCCCTGCAGGGAGGAAAGGCTCTCGCTCTGCTCTCGCAGCTCCGCCTCCCGACTCTGGAGCTCGGACTCGTCGTCTACGAGGATCTGCTCCGCCCCTGCGAACTCGCTGATGGCCCGGTGCAGCGAGGTCCTGTGGCCGGCGAGCTGCTCTTGCAACTGCTCCACCTCGGCCTCGCGCTCCTGCGTCAGCTGCAGCAGGCTCGTGCGCTCGCGTCGCCCGTACTCGATCCGGCTCTCGATCGACTGGATCTTCAGTCGCAGCTCGGAGAGAGCCTCGCTGGTTTCCTGGAGGGCCCGTTCCCGGTCGAGGTTGACGCGGCGACTCTCCTCCACACGCACGTCTGCCCGCGCAACGCGCGCATCGAGCTCGAACCCTTCGGTTCGAAGTCGCTCCAGCGCCTTGTCCGCGGCGGCGAGCCCATCGCCGTGTCGCCGGTACTCCTCCTGTGCGACCGCGAGCTCGAGCTCCCGCTCGCGCGCCCTGAGCTTCTTGTACTGGGTGGCCCTACGAACCTGGCGATCGAGCGACGCGATCTGGCGCCGCAGCTCGCCCAGGATGTCGGTCACGCGAAGCAGGTTCTGCTCCGTGGAGCGCAGCTTGCTCTCGGTCTCGCGCCGACGCTGCCGGTACTTTCCGATCCCGGCCGCCTCCTCGAAGATGAAGCGGCGCTCCTCGGGCTTGGTGGCGACGATCTCGGCCACGCTTCCCTGCTCGACGATCGTGTAGCCGCGCGTGCCCGCGCCGGTGTCCAGGAAGAAGTCGCTGATGTCGCGCAGGCGACAGGGCGTTCGGTTCAGCAGGTACTCGCTCTCGCCGGAGCGATAGAGGCGGCGAGCGATCTGGATCTCGCCAAAGTCCTTGTAGATCCCCGGCGCGAGCCCATCCGAATTGTCCAGGGTCATGACGACCTCCGCCATGCCCACGGGCGGCTTGGACTCCGTCCCCGCGAAGATGATGTCCTCCATCAGGCGGCCGCGCAGGTAACGCGGGTTCTGCTCGCCCATGACCCAGCGGATGGCGTCGACAATGTTGGACTTGCCGCAACCGTTGGGCCCCACGATGGCGGAAATCCCGCCCTCGAACGCCAAGACGGTACGCTCCGCGAACGATTTGAACCCGGTGATCTCTACGGATCTTATCCGCACCCGAGTGTTGTCCCCGCCTGTCGTCGGGTCATGCTTGGGGGGGACCTGACCGAAGGCTCACGAGAGAAATTAGGCCATCTGGCCGGACAGAAGCTAGCACACCCGCCACGCTGCCTGCACCCCGCCGGCGAGCCCCAATGTCCTGTTCCGGGAGTGCGCTCGCATTCTCGGAGCAGGACACTGGGAGCGACGGGATCGTAGCCTACGCTGCCCTCGTCTGGGCAGCGTACTGCAGCTGATAGAGCCTCCAGTAGAGACCTCGCTTCTCCAGGAGCGACTCGTGGGTTCCGACCTCCCGCAGCTCCCCCTTGTGCAGCACGTAGATCCGGTCGACGTCGCGGATCGTCGACAGGCGGTGGGCAACCACGATAGAGGTCTTGCCCTCGATCAGCCGATGGAGTGCGTCTTGCACGAGCGCCTCCGTCTCGGTGTCGACGTTTGCCGTCGCCTCGTCGAGCAGCAGGATCGAGGGCTTCTGTGCGAGGGCCCGCGCGAAGGATATCAACTGACGC
>JAUXJB010000040.1 GCA_030624945.1 Deltaproteobacteria bacterium
CGCGCCCGCCGAGGCGGTGACCGCGCTGCTGATCGCCCCCGGTGCGCTGCGCGGAACCCTCCAGAGGGTGTTTGCCCGGGATCTCGACCGCGAGGTGTGGACCGAGTTCGAGCGGCTGCGCTTCGGTCCCAACGGAGATCTGCAGAGCTACACGTCGCTCGATTCCGGCGGCAACGTGCGCTGGAACGCCCAATACGACGGCTGGCAGAGCGTTCCGGGTGGGCGCTATCCGTCGCATGTGGTACTGAGCTTTCCGCGCACGGAGCTGCGCGCGGATCTTCGGCTCCGAAGCGTCGAGCTCAACTCCGAGCTCGACCGCGAGCTCTTCCGCGCCCCCGAGGGGATGGTCCGATGAGTGAGCCGGTGCTGAGCGTGCGCGGCTTGCGAACGAGCTTCCGAACGCCCCAGGGCAGACTCCCGGCCGTGGACGGCGTCGATCTCGATCTTCACGCGGGAGAGACGTTGGGCATCGTGGGCGAGTCGGGTTGCGGAAAGACCGTGACGGCCCTGTCGATCCTGCGGCTCATCCCCGAGCCCCCGGGGAGCATCGACGCGGGGGAAATTTATTTCGGGGGACGGGACCTCGTGCGCATGTCGCGCAAGGAGCTTCGCCAGATCCGGGGCAGCCGCATCGCGATGATCTTCCAGGAGCCCATGACGTCGTTGAATCCCGTGTTCCGGGTGGGAGATCAGATCGAGGAGGCGCTCCGGGTCCATACCGATATGGATCGTGGCGCCCGGCGTTCGCGCACGGTCGATCTGCTCGAGATGGTGGGCATTCCCGCCCCCGCCGAGCGCGTGCGAGACTACCCGCACCAGCTGTCGGGGGGTTTGCGCCAGAGGGTCATGATCGCCATGGCCCTGGCGTGCGATCCCGACGTGCTGATCGCCGATGAGCCCACGACCGCGCTCGACGTCACGATTCAGGCGCAGATCCTGGATCTGCTCGAATCGCTCAAGCAACGCTTCAACATGGCCGTGATGCTGATCACGCACGACCTCGGGGTGGTCGCCCAGGTCGCGCAGCGCATGGCGGTCTTGTACGCCGGCCGCGTCGTGGAGACGGGCAGCGTGGAGGAGATCCTCCGCTCGCCGCGCCACCCCTACACGCGGGGGTTGATCCGCGCCATGCCCGGACCCGAGAGCCAGCCACGCACGCCGTTGCACGTGATCCCGGGTGTTGTGCCCGACCTGGTCGATCGACCGTCCGGATGTTCGTTCCGGGATCGCTGCGAGCGCCCGATCGCGATCTGCGCGGAGATCGACCCCGCGCTGAAACAGTTCGGCGAGGGGCATGGCGTGGCCTGCCACAATCCGGAGCCGAACGAGCTGAGCCATTGAGCGAACCTCTCCTCGAGCTGCACGGGGCCAGCAAGACGTTCCGGATCGGCGGCGGTCTGCTCGGTCGCGGACAATCGCTGCGCGCCGTGGACTCCGTCGACCTCGAGCTGGAAGCGGGACAGACGCTCGGCCTCGTCGGCGAATCCGGCTGCGGAAAGTCCACGCTGGCACGCCTGGTGCTGCGCCTGATCGAGGCGGACGCGGGCGAGATCTGGTTTGAGGGACAGGCGGTTCGGCAGCTTCCCAGGGGAGCGCTACGCGAGCTCCGGCGCGACATGCAGATCATCTTTCAGGACCCCTACGCCTCTCTGAATCCGCGCATGACCGTGGGCGACGCGATCGGTGAGGGTCTGCAGATCCACGGCCTGGCCGTGGGGAAGGAGCGCGACGAGCGAGTCGGCGGCCTGCTCGAGACCGTCGGACTGCGACCGGCCCACGCGCGCCGCTATCCGCACGAGTTCAGCGGGGGGCAGCGACAGCGAATCGGGATCGCGCGCGCGCTGGCCCTCGAGCCGAAGATGATCGTGGCCGATGAGCCGGTATCGTCTCTCGACGTCTCCATACAGGCGCAGATTCTCAATCTGCTCCTCGACCTGCAGGAGCGCTTCGGCATTGCCTACCTGTTCATCTCGCACGACCTGCGCGTGGTTCGACACATGTCCCACAGGGTTGCGGTGATGTATCTCGGGCGGATCGTCGAGCTGGCGGATTCGGACGCGCTCTACCGGGCGCCGCAGCACCCGTACACCGAGGCGCTCCTCTCCGCGGTTCCGGTCCCGGAGCCCGGCGGAGGCCGCGAGCGGATCCTCCTGCGCGGCGACGTCCCCAGCCCCCTCGACCCTCCCCCCGGTTGCCCGTTTCACCCGCGCTGCTCGAAGGCGGTGGATCGCTGCGCGACCGAACGTCCCGAGCTCCGCGAGGTAGGAGCCGGTCGTCTCTCAGCCTGTCATCTGGCCCCCTATTGAGGAGCGAGGAGCGATGCGCATCGAGTACAACTTTGGTCTGGAGAACGTCGCGACCCCTTGCTTCTCCGTGGAGAGCATCGAGGGGCCGCACAAGCTGTTCACGCTGGCGACGCTGCTCTTGAACGTGCTCTCGAGCAAGCCGCAGGTGAACGTGATCTTCCACAGCCCGAACCAGGCGGACCTGCCCCGCAAGGTCGAGCAGTTCAAGAAGATCCTGGCGAGCGCTCCCTCCTCGCCGACCTTTCGTCTGGAGGAGGGGAGTACGGGCTCGCTCGGAAGCTCCTACTACCTCTGGGTAACCGTTCACACCTCCTGATCCGGACCCCGTCCCTCGAGCCTGCGAATCAGCTCGCTGGAGGCGTGCGTCTTCGCATCGCCGCAGATGGCGATCCGACCGCCGTAGCCGATCACGACGTCGCGCTCCGGAACCGTCTCCGCTGTCCAGTCCGAGCCCTTGACGTGCACGTCGGGCCGTAGCGCCTCGAGCAGCGGCCCCGCCGTCGGCTCGTCGAAGCTCGTCACGAACGCAACGCCTGTCAGCGCGGCCAGGACCTCCATTCGCTCGGAGAGCGGCACGTAGGGCCGGGACTCGCCCTTGCTGGCGCGGACACTCGCATCGCTGTTGAGCGCGATCACCAGGATGTCCGCCTCGAGGCGCGCCTCTGCGATGAGGCGCACGTGGCCCACGTGGAGCAGATCGAAGCAGCCGTTCGTGAGCGCGATGCTTCGGGTCGACCTCTTGGGGGCGAGGACGCGGGCCAGCTCTCGGTAGTCGGGAATGATCTCTGCACTCACCCCAAGAGCTCCTCGGCGGCCGCCACGACGCGCTCGGGCCCGAGCCGGATCATGCAGCGGTGGTCGATCGGACAGGTCTTATGGTGGCACGGGCTGCACGCCACGTCTTCGCGCAGCACCCGCTGACGTTCGAGCAGGTGGCCCGTGTGCCGCGGATCGGTGGGACCCATCAGCACCACGACGGGCCGGCCTCGGGCGACCGCGATCTGGCGCGGGCCCGTGTCGTTCGTGAGGAGCAGCTCGGCGCGATCGATCAGCGCGACCAGCTCCGCCAACGAGGAAGGGGGCCAGGCTAGCTCGAGCGCGGGGGCGTCCATCGCGGCGGCGACGGCGGCCGAGATGCCCTGCTCGCCGGGTCCGGGGGCGAGCACCGTGCGGAGTCCCCTGCGTCGATGGAGCGCGTCGCAGGCCCGCGCGAAGTGCCCGGTTGGCCAGAGCTTGCTCGAGCCGAAGCTCGCTCCGGGTGTGACCACGAGCAGCTTCTCGGACTCCCGGACGCCCGCCGCGCGCAGCCGAGCAGCCAGGCTTTCGCCTGCCCCGGTGGGCACGCCGAGCTCGAGCGCGTCCCCCTGGTCCGGGCAGCCCAGGGCCCGCGTGATCCGGAGATAGCGATCGATCATCGAGATGGCCACGCGTTGGCCGCCTTCCCTGGGGATCGCCACGCGCAGAGTCAGAAGCGCTCGCCGGGCGGGATCGCGCGCGTAGCCCGCGCGCACGGGGATGGCCGCCAGGAAAGGCGCGATTGCTGCGCGCGCCGAATCGGGCAGGAGCACTGCCCAGTCGAAGCCCTGCTTTCGCAGACGGCGCGTATGGGAGAGCCAGGCGGGGCTGGAGCCCGGGTCGTCCGCATGGAACACGTCAACGCCGGGCAGACATGCCCCCAGCTCCGCCAGATGCCGATTGCCCTCGAGGGCGATCTCGGCCTTGGGATGCGCCGCCCGCAGTGCTCGCAAGGCCGGCGACGCCATCACCAGATCCCCGACCCAGTTCGGGGCGCGAACCAGGATCTTACGCGGGGGTTCCGGCAACGCTGCAGACCCGGCCCGTCGCTAGAGGAAGAAGTCGGCGCGCTCCTCGCCGATCTCGACCCGAACGTCCTCGCGCGGATCCTCGATGAGCTTCTCCAGCCACCAGTTCACCGAGTTGTAGATGCAGGTCACGTTCCTGCACTCGTGACTGGCGTCGAAGCCGTCGAGTATCTGCGTGAGGGAGGCGTTGGTGGCCGCCGCTTCCTGCCCGTCGCGGTACGCCGTGGGGCTTCCCAGCCGCGCCTTCTCCACGCCTCGATGCGCGGGGCAGTTGTAGAGTCCCGTCGGGGTCAGGACCTGACGCAGCGCCTGCATGTGACAGGTGCGCGGCTGATGCGTGAACTCGTGCCAGTTGCCCTGCTCCAGAACCCGCAGGTTGTTGCTCTCGTAGACCTGGAAGCTCTCGTCGGCCAGCTCCTGGGCGCGATCGACCTCGTGGCGGATGCGCTGCACCACCGTCGCGGTCTCGCTGCGGGTCTTCTCGGGATCCATCACCTCGGCGCCGTTCGTCTCGCGCTCCAGGATCGGCTTGAGCGAGATGTAGTCGAAGCCGTAGCGCTTGGCGCGCTCCGTCGCCTGAACGATCTCGTGGATGTTCTCCAGGATCTCGTGGTCGTCGCGCGAGGCGCCGCTCCACACGATGATGTACGAGAATCCGACCAGTACCCTCGGGTTCGCGCGCTTGATCTCGCCCACGCCCTCACAGATGGAATCGAGGTCGAGCTTCTTGTCGGCGGGCTTGTGCATCTTCACGAACAGCTCGTTGCTGCCGGAATCCAGCGATAGGCGGATCCAATCCCGCTCGTCCATGTGGACGACCGCCTCGGCAAGCCGGTCGCAACGACTTCCGTTCGAGACGATGGACACCTGAAGACCGAGCTCCTTCAAGAAGGACACGAAGCTCGCGAACCTGGGGTAGAGCGTAGGCTCCCCGCCCCCGATCAGGATGACCGACCGCAGGCCGCGCTCGGCCATGAGCGTGAGCGAGTCGCGAAGCTCGGCCTCCTTGTACTTGTGTCGGGTGTTCAGGATGTCCCAGTCGATGCAGTGCGTGCAGGCGTAGTTGCAGGCCGTCGTGAGGTCGAGGTTGATGGAGATCGGGGCCAGGTCCGGTGCGCTCGGGACCGGCTCGCCGCGCTCGCGCGCCGAGCGCACCGCCCGGCGCCAGCGCACGTAGGCGTCGACGTGCGGCGCCAGCGAAGGCTGTCGCAGCTTGGCTGTAAAGTCGTGGATGGCGTGCGCCAAGCTCTCTCCCTCGATCGAGTCTACCCTCGCGGCCGCTGCCGGCCCGCCGGATCAAGGTATACGACCAATTCCGCGATCTTACCAGGCGTTCCGGCCAGAGCCCGCTGACGAAGCCGTGGAGGAAACCCCCCAATGGAGAGCGAGCCGCCGCGCTCCGATCAGCCCGACGCGCGGTCCGCTCAACTCGCCTCTTCCCGTGACTCCCGCGCGACCACGCCCAGTCGCCGGTAGCGCGCCCGCAGGTCCGCGGGCAGATCTTCCAGGAAGCAGCCGAGCTGTGGGATGTAGCCCAGATGATCGGCCAGTCGCAGCAGGGCCACCTCGGTCTTCATGTCCGGAATCTCTCCGGTGCGACAAGCTTCGATGGCTTCTGCGAGCGAGCGGAGCACCAGCTCCGCCGATTCCTCCATCACCGAGCCGTCGCCGCTGGGCGTGCTCCGCTCCTCCAGGCGAACCGGTCCCGCGCAGAAGTACACCTTCTCGTCGCTCGTCCCGGGGCTCGCGAAGCTCTCCCCGCCGACGGCCACGAAGCTGTCGGCCGGGGCGTCGAATCCGGCTTCCTCCCGCGCTTCGATCGAGGCGCGCCGTCGCAGACCGTCCGCGTGTGCGCCGTCTCCCTCTTCGACGATTCCGGCGACGACCTCGACGATCGACGGATACTCGCCCGGGTCGGGATGCTCGAAGCGCTTGAACTTTCGCAGGTAGATGGGCGGGCGGGGCGCCTCGCGGAGGACCGTCGTGATCTCACCGTCCGGGCCGAGCTCGTAGAGGATGGCGACGACCGCGTCGGCACCGGGTCTGGACACCACGTCGCAGGCATACGTCTGCGAGCGCGATCCGTCCGCGTAAATGTTCTGCAGGAGCAGACGCGAGACCTTGAGGAACCCCTCGTCGCAGCGGCTCTGGGCCGTGCGATCTTCCACGATGTCGATGGATTGAACTCTCATGCCCTCTCGATCATGCCAGACGAGCAGCCGCTCCATCGGTGCTCCCGGCGCAAGCTCAGCGCGATAACGTCGTCGCGCAACGCGGCGGCATCACCATCGAAACCGCTGCTCCGCAGGTAGTGTGCGAATCCCGCGAGGCGCAGCTCCCCCGACACCCGGTCGGGTAGGGCGGCATTCAGCTGCGCGAGATTCTTGACCCTCTGTCTGCGCCCGACCCTGCGGCGGAACAGGACGCGTCCGTAGTCCAGGAGCTTCGGGGTGGCGCCGGGCGACCAGACCACGTTGTTCGCCTTGAGGTCTGCGTGATAGATGCCGCGCCGGTGCAGCGCGCCGAGCAGCTCGCCCAGCGCCTGCGCCATCTCGAGGCGTGTGCTCTCACCGGCCCGCTCGAACTCGGTGTCGACCCAGTCCGAGAGATTTGCGCCGGCGTCCTCCATCACCAGCCAGCGGCCCGACCAGGCCAGCGCGCGGGCCGTGCGAATGCCGCGGGACTCCAGCCCTTGGGCGCCGAGCCAGGCGGTCCGGGCGGCGCGTCTTGACTTGTGCTCCTTTGCGATCCAGCCGCGGGCGGCGCGGAAGATCCTGGAGCTCGGCCCCTGCTTGAGCAGCGGGCAGTCCTCTACACCTTCGAGTGTTGTGCGAAGAGCGTCCGCGTCGATCTCGCGGCGGCGGAATCCGGGAGCGCCGGCGAACTCGAAGGCCGTGAAGACGGAGCTCTCCTTGGTGGCGCGACGACTGCGGCTGCGCCAGTGCGTGTGCGCGCGACGATCGCGCCAGAAGCGCACCTCCCGCAAAACGTCGGGTAACGGCTCGCCCAGCGAGTAGGCCAGGTAGCCCAGCTCGCGGCGGCGCAAGAACCGCGGGGTGGCGGGCAAGAAGTGCATCCGCTGGAGGTCCAGGAGCAGCGCTTGGCCGTCGCAGATGAGGATGTTCCCGAGGTGCAGATCCCCGTGCAGAACCCCGCTCTGGTGCATGCGTTGCACGACGGGCAGGATCCGATCGAGGTCGGCGCGCTCGGCCAGGCGACCGTCGCGCCAGCGCGTCGCGATCCAGTCGTCCCCGACCTCCACGAGCTCGGGCACGGGGACGCCTCTCTCCGCTGCGCGGCGCAACGCGCGCGCCTCGTGTCGAGGTGTTCGCGAGGGGCGAAGCCAGAGCTTGAGCAGCAGATCTCCCGAGCGCGCGACGATCCGCACGGGGCTTCGCTTGAGAATCTCGACCTGCGAGGATGTCCGCCCCGCGCGCAGCTCGGCCGCCAGCTCTGCGGGGGCCTCCCTCACGGATGGACCCTCGCGTAGAGATCGAGCACGCGATCGGCGTGCACCTGCCACGTCAGTTCCTCCGCGGTGCGTCGCGCCGCTTCCCCGAGTTTCTCGAGCCCCGCCAGGTCCCGGAGGGCGTCGAACGCCGGCGCGAAGTCCCGGCTGCAGACGAAACCGTTCACGCCGGGCTCGAGTAGCTCCGAGGCGCCGTTCGCCGGGGTCGTCGCAACGGGCAGGCCCGATGCCATCGCCTCGAGACAGGCGTTCGAGAAGGCGTCGTAGCGGGTGGGCAGCACGAACAGGTCCGCCGCGGCGTGGAGCGCCTCGACGTCGCTGCGGGGACCCGTGAAGTGCACGCGTTCGGCGACGCCGAGCTGTGCGGCCAGGCGCCGGAAGGGACTCGCGTTGCCCGCCCCGACCACGGCCAGGTCTGCCTCGACCGCGCTCTCTGCGAGGCCGCGAATGGCGAGGTCCAGGCCTTTGCGTTCAAAGCCGCTGCCGACGAAGAGCGCCAGCGGACCCGCTACGCCCAGCGCCTGGCGAATCCGCGTGCGGTGCTGGGCGCGCATGCGCGGATGGAAGCGCTCGCCATCGACCCCGTTGTAGATCGTGACGAGTCGTTCCGCGGCCACGCCGTAGCGCGCGCGGAGCTCGTCGGCGACCCAGCGAGCATTGCACTGGATGAGCTGCCCTTGGTCGCGAAACACCGCCTCCTCGATCGACAGGATCGCGCGGTGGCGCGGCGAGAGCGCGCGCAGGAGTCCCGGCCTTCGGTACATGCGCTCCATGTAGGCGGCGTGACTCCCGCCGCCTACGCGGTAGATCTGCTGGTGGCGCGTGCGAGAGAAGCTGTGCACGATGTCGAAGCGACCCCGTGTCGCCTCGGCCGCTCGGCGCGAGAAGCGACGCACTCGCAGCGGCTGCCATGCGCTCGAGCTGCGCAGGGCCACCTGGGACACACCTTTGGGCAGCGGATCCCGTGCCTCGCGACAGATGACCGTCACGAGGACCTGACGTCGCGCGAGCTCGCGCACCAGCTGCAGAGCGGAGGCCTCGACCCCGCCCGACCCCCCGAAACGCTCGATCACGATCGCGACCCGCACCGCCTGAGGGTAGCGGACTCGGGGAGAATCTCGGATCCTCCCGAGCTCATGCTTCCGGGGGTGCTGGCGCTCGTTGTCCTCGCCTTGGCCTGCCATCCGGTGGGGCAAGAACCCCCGAGTGGTGAGCTGCGCATCAACCTGGGGACCGAGCCCCCGAGCCTCGACTGGAACCTGGCGACGGACAGCGTCTCGATCACGGTGATCGAGCAGTTGATGCGCGGCCTGACACGGCTCGGTCCGGACCTCGAACCCGAGCCGGCCCTGGCCGAGCGCTGGGAGGTATCCGAGGACGGCCGCACCTACACGTTTCATCTGCGGCGAGACGTCCGTTGGAGCGATGGGGTGCCGCTGCACGCGGAGCAGTTCGTCTACGGCTGGCAGCGTCTGCTCGCTCCCGCGACGGCCGCCGAGTACGCCTACTTTCTGTTTCCCGTGACGAACGCCCGTGCGTGGAACGCAGGCGAGCTCGAGGACCCGTCGCAGATCGGGGTTCGCGCTCTGGACGCGCACACGCTCGAGGTCGAGCTCGAGGACCCCCTCGTCTACTTCCCTTCGCTCGTGAACTTCATGGTGACGTTCCCGGTGCGTCGCGATCTGATCGAGAGGCACGGCGATGCCTGGACGGAGCCCGGCAAGATCGAGAGCCTGGGTCCCTTCCTGCTCGACGAGTGGCGTCACGAGTACCGCATCTCGCTGCGTGCCAATCCCGACTACTTCGGCGGCCGCCCCCCCCTCGAGCGGATCACGGGCTACATGGTCGAGGAGGCCTCGACGGCCCTGGTGCTCTTCGAGCAGGGTATCCTCGATCTGGTGCGGCTGCCGCCACTCGAGATCCGGCGCTTCGTCGACAAGCCCACCTATCGCTCCGTAGCGGGCCTGCGCGGCTACTACTACGGCTTCAACACCGAGAAGCCTCCCTTCGACGACGCGCGCGTGCGACGCGCGTTCGCGCTCGCCATCGACCGCCGTGAGTTTCCGAGGCTGCTGAAGGGCGGCGAGATCCCGGCCGCCTACTGGATCCCCCCGGGCATGCCGCACCACAACCCGGAGATCGGGCTGCCATTCGACCCCGAGCGAGCGCGCCGGTTGCTGGCCGAAGCCGGTGTGTCACCCGGCGAGCTCGACCCGATCACGATCGTCTACAACAGCGACCAGACGCACAAGCTCGTCGCCGAGAAGGTACAGGCCGCCTGGCAGCAGCACCTCGGCGTGCGGGTCGAGCTTCAGAACCGCGAGTGGAAGGTGTTCCTCAAGGAGCTCAGCGTTGATCCTCCGGCGGTGTACCGACTCGGATGGGGAGCGGACTTTCCCGATCCCGACAACTTCATCAACCTGTTCACCTCCTACAGCGCCAACAACCATACGCGCTGGGCAAACCCGCATTACGACGCGCTCGTCCAGCGCGCCGCGCGGGAGCGGAATCCGGCCGAGCGACAACGCCTCTACGACGAGGCGCAGCGCCTGCTCTGCGAAGAGGACGTCCCGATCATCCCCTTCTTCGTCTCCTCCTTCAACTTCGCGGTGTCGGAGCGCGTGCGGGGCTTCGTGCCGAACCCGATGGACATATTCTTTCTGGAGGAGGTGGACGTAGAGTGATCCGCTACGCGTTGCTGCGGCTCCTGCAGGGCATCCCCGTTCTCCTGGTCGTGGCGACCGTGACCTTCGCCCTGCTGCGCTTTCTGCCGGGTGGACC
>JAUXJB010000215.1 GCA_030624945.1 Deltaproteobacteria bacterium
CTCGATCGCGCGCGCCTCGCAGTCGGGCTCGCCCGCTGCCTCGCAGCGCGACTGGATGATCTCGCCCGCTCGCCAGCACGAGGGGAGGTAGTTGGCGGAGGGCTCCGGACAGGAAGGCAGGCCACTGCTGTCCGCCACGATGGAGCGCCAGTCGCGGTACTCCTCCGAGCTCCCATGGCCCGAGAACACCTCGATCATGGTCTGGCGCTCCGGATCGTGCTGCGCGCTGCTGCTGAGCTGGTTGTCCCAGGTGGCACCCGGCGGAGTGTTGTAACCCCACGCGGTGCCGTGTGGAATTACCAGGAACTCCGATCCCCACTCGTCGAGCTTTGCGAAGAGCTCCCGGGGAGTGGTAACGAGCTCCCGACAGTCCTTCGGCAGCTCGCGTACAGGCACTCCCTCGGGACAGCGGGGAGTCTCGCGAAACTCCCGAAAAAGCCTCGTCGCGTCGAGATACGCGCGGCTCGGCGCACGCAGAGCGTCCAGCACGAGAGGTGGGAGGTTGGCGGTGGGGGGAACCTCCGTGGGTAACCCCACTGCTCCAATGGGCCGAGCCGGGACGTGGGCGGGATCGATGTCTCGCAGTACTACGGTCCGGTTCCCGTAGTGGTCCTCCGGTGTGAAGCCGATCTGCGTCCATTCCCAGCCGAGGAACGCCACCACGTCGGGGTCGGCGGGATCTCCGGCCACCTCGTTGCAGTGCCGGATCGAATCGATGGTCTCCTCCCAGTGCTGCGGCGTGATGCCAAAGGCGTGGTCGTTGATGGACCAGAAGTCGACGGCGGAGCAGTAGCGAGCGAAGTCGCACGCGTCCGCGGGAGGGTGTGGGCCTTCGCCCTGTTCCGGCGGCAGGCTCGCGACGAAGGCGTCGAGAGAGAACGCCGTGTGGACGTGCAGGTCCCCGAACAGGATCTGCTTTGGCTCCGTGGCACCGACGAACGCGGCCGCCGCTCGCTGGAACGAGCGACGCGCCTCGAGCGTCTGCTTGGGAATCGGCACCTCGGTCAGCTCACCGGGGCCCAGGTGGCTCCCCAGACTTCCGTTCCAGAGCGCCCAGAGGCCCGTCCCGAGGATCGCGATCAGCACGATCGCGATGACGGCGAGAACGCGCATCATCTCGCGTCCCGGGCGAGGGACCGCGAGGAAAGGGCGACGCAGTCCATGGCGCGCACCAGTCTATCAGAAGGGTCCGGAGTCCCGTACACGCGAGGAGTCTCCTTTTTGGTAGCATCCCGAAATCTGTGGAGAAGTTCCCATGAAGTCCGCTCTCGATGTCATACGAGCCCACGCCACCCGCGATCCCGATGGGCTCGCCATCTGGTACGAGGGCCGCGAGACCACCTATGCCGAGCTCGACCGGCGTTCCAGCCAGGTCGCCAACGCCCTGATCGCCGCGGGCGTTCGCCCCGGAGACCGGGTCTGCCTGCTCGATAAGGGCCACGACGAGGCCATCGAGGGATTGCTCGGGATTGCCAAGGCGGGAGGGGTATTCACGCCCGTGAACTATCGGCTGGCTCCGCCGGAGATGGCGTACGTGATCCGCGACGCCGGTGCGACCCTGCTCCTCGTCGGGGGCGAGTACACGGACGCGATCCGCTCCGTCGAGTCCGATCTCGGCGAGCTGCGGACGATCGTGCGCTGGGGCGAGGGCCCCGACACGTGGCAGCCCTATCGGAGCTGGCGTGACGCCCACGCGGCCGAGGATCCACGCAGGGATGTCGGCGGCGGAGAGGCACTCTGGCAGCTCTACACTAGCGGGACCACCGGCCACCCCAAAGGTGCCGAGCTGACGTCCGACAACCTGCTCTACTGCTCGAAACGGGGACAGAAGGGGTTTGGCGATCTCCGACCCGGTGCCGTCGTGCTCGTCTGCATGCCGCTCTACCACATCGGCGGTGCCGGCTACGCCCTCACGGCCCTGTTCAGCGGTGCGTCGCTGGTGGTCGCACGGGAGTTCATCCCGGCCCAGGCCCTGAAGCTCATCGCGGAGCACCGCGTGAGCCACAGCTTGTTCGTCCCGGCCATGCTGAACTTCCTGGTTCAGCACCCGGACTGCGCGGGGACCGACTTCTCCAGCTTGCGCACCATCCTCTATGGAGCGTCGCCGATCCCCGAGGACTTGCTGCGCCGCTCTCTCGAGGTCTTCGGGTGCTCGTTTGTCCAGGGCTACGGACTGACCGAGACGACGGGAGTCGTGTCCTTGCTACCTCCCGAAGTCCACGAGCGCGGTGGGGAGCGTCTGCGCTCGTGTGGAATCGCGATCGAGGGAACCACGGCTCGCATCGTGCAAGAGGACGGATCGCCGTGCGCGACGGGCGAGGTCGGCGAGATCGTCGTGCGCGGCCCGGGCGTCATGAAGGGCTACTGGAACCGGCCCGAGGCCACCGCCGAGGCACTCCGAGACGGTTGGTTCCACACGGGAGATGCGGGTTACTTCGACGACGGTGGCTACCTGTATATCCACGACCGGGTCAAGGACATGATCGTCTCGGGGGGTGAGAATGTGTACCCGGCCGAGGTCGAGAGCCTGCTCTTCTCGCACCCCTCCGTGGTCGACGTGGCCGTCATCGGAGTGCCAGACGAGCGTTGGGGGGAAACGGTGAAGGCCGTGATCGTGCTGGAGCCGGGTGCGGGCACCTCCCAGGAGGAGCTCATGGAGTTCTGCGTGGGAAAGATCGCGGGCTTCAAGCGACCCCGCTCCATCGACTTCGTCGAAGAGTTGCCCCGCAACCCCACCGGGAAGCTCTTGAAGCGGGAGCTGCGCGAGAAGTACTGGCAGGGACACGAGCGGCGGGTGAACTGAGCGCCTATATTCGGCCCTCGGAGCAGGGAATCGCACACCGCATGAGGGATGGACTCAAGGAGATCCAGCTCGCGTCGGCGCGCATGGCCGACGCGGCTCGCATCGCGGGGATGTCGCGCACGCAGGTCGAAGGGGGGCTCGCGTGGCGCTGGACGCCCCGCGCGATCGCCGCTCGGATCCGCGATTCCGAATCCGAGGTGCTGGTCGCGCGCAAGCACGGCAAGCTGGTCGGCTTTGCCGTGATGCAGTTTCGCTTTTCCGAGCGAGAGGCCCACCTGCTCTTGTTCGCCGTGGCTCCTGCGGAAAGACGGTGCGGGTTGGGGCGAAAGCTCCTGGCGTGGCTCGAGGAGATCGCGAGGCTGGGGGGAATCTCGCTCATCCGGCTCGAGCTGCGCGCCACGAACGAAGGAGGGCGCTCCTTCTATCGCGCGCTGGGCTACGAAGAGGCCGGGCGTCTGCGCGGCTACTACCAGAAGCGCGAAGACGCGCTGCGCATGGTCCTCAACCTGCGCACCAACGCATTCGGGCGC
>JAUXJB010000161.1 GCA_030624945.1 Deltaproteobacteria bacterium
ACGGGTTCTCCTCGATGTACATGGCCTGCAGGAGCCGCGCCGCGGGAGCCCGGGGAATGTACTGCTCGGTGCCCCTCCATGGCTGGCGACCCCGCTCCAGGTGCGGGCGAAACCCGTTCTCGTAGTAGGCTTCCAGGGCGCGGTAGACGGCGCTTCCGGCGTCCGAGGACCGTTTGATCTGGACCGGCAAACTCTCGAAGGCGGCGGCAAACTCCTCCGTGGCCTCGATGATCATCTCGTCCTGCGCGAAGTTGAAGATCTGCTCGCGAATGATGTTGAAGTAGTTCTCGATGTAGTGCTGGCGCGATGTGCGCACGGCCTCCAGGGAGTTCGCCTGCTGGGTCAGGAGGGCGGAGGTACTCCAAGTCGCACTGATCCATCCAACCAGCGCGATGGATCCCACGACGCCGGCCAGGACGAGCGCGATGAGCTTGGTCGAGATCTTCCGGTTCTTCATTTCCGGCCCCAGTGTAACGTCATTGCGTGGCGGAAATGGGACGGCAGCTCGGCGAAACCCGTACTTGCCCAGACACGGGCCCGAGGTGTATGGGTTGTCGAGGAGGCGAGATGTTCCATCGAGTTGGGTGCTTCAGTTTCTTCCTCCGTTCCGGCGGCGTGCCGGCGCCGGCCATGCGGCACCACCTCCGGATCCGCTGGTCCCTGATCGCACTGGTTCTGCTGGGGATCGCGGGCGCCCGCACGGGCCGGGCAGACCTCGAGATCGAGCAGACCGGGCAGGTCGCGTCCCTGCCGCAACCTCCCTCGCCGCATTGGGCCTGGGTGGGAGATCCGGTGCAGAGGCGCAGCGTGCTCGTGGATCTCGAGAACGGGCGCATGCTCGGCAACCTGGCCGGAGGAGAGGGGCTTGCGATAGCGCTCTTCCCGCGCAGCCGCCGGGAGCTCTACATGCCGCGGACGCACTACTCGCGCGGGGATCACGGCGAGCGAGTCGACGCGCTCATCTTCTTCGACTCGACCCTGCTCACGCCGGTGGGCGAGGTGATCCTTCCGCCGAAACGGGCCATCTTGGCCTTCACCTCCGGGGGCTCCGCACTCTCCGACGATGATCGCTTCGCCGCGGTCTTCAACCTGACGCCGGCGACGTCGATCTCCATCGTGGACCTGGAAGCGCGCACGTTCGTGGAGGAGGTATCCACGCCGGGCTGCAGCCTGGTCTACCCGGCCGGCGACCGACGCTTTGCGATGCTCTGCGGGAACGGTGCCCTTCTGCTGGTGACGCTGGACGAGGCGGGACGAGTCGTGGAGAGGACGCGCAGCGCTCCGTTCTTCGATCCCGTCAAGGACCCCGTGACCGAGAAGGCCGCGCGCTGGGGCGAGACGTGGCTCTTCGCCTCGTTCGAGGGCTACCTCTACTCGGTGGATCTCTCCGGTGCGGAGCCTCGCTTCTCCGAGCCCTGGTCACTCCTGTCCGAGGCGGACCGCGAGGCGTCCTGGCGGATCGGCGGAACCCGGCACCTCGCCGTCCATCAGGCCACGGGGCGACTGTACTCGCTCGTCCACCAGGGCGGCCCGGACACCCACAAGGACGCGGGCAGCGAGCTTTGGGTCTACGATCTCGCGACCCGCACGCGCTTGCAGCGCATCGAGCTCGAGAACCCGGGGCTCACGTTCATGGGGCTCCCGATCGAGTTCGGCAAGGACTGGATCTGGCCCTTCAACCGCCTCGCCGGCTGGCTGCTGGCGAGCGTCCCGATCCCCATAGACGAGGTGCAGGTGACCCAGGACGCCGCTCCCTTGCTGGTGACGGCGGGGACGGCCTCGGGAGGGCTCGGCATCTACGATGCCCTGAACGGCGAGTTCCTGCGACACATCTACACCGGGAACATGGCGAACCTGGGGCTTCAGCTGCCGTCCGGCTGGGCGGGAGCCGCGCAAGGAGGGAACCGATGAGTTGGATGGGGCGTTCTCTGGGGATTCTCTGCGCTCTTGTCCTGGCCGGCGTGACCGTCCTGCTCCTTCCCGTGGTGAGGGCCGAGCCCCCGGCGGTGCAGGCGGGCGAGCCGGACCCCTCCACGCCGGAGGGCGACCCGGGAGCCGCCGAGTACTGGCGCTACTGTGCGATCGACGGCTACCTCGCCGACTGCTGCGGCGGCACGCACACCACGTGTCCGCCGGGTACCGAGATGTCGACCGTGACCTGGCTGGGCACGTGCACCAACCCGGCCGACGGAAAAGACTATGTGATCTCCTACAACGACTGCTGCGGGAAGCCCCCCGGCGGGCGCTGCTTCGTCCGGCGGACCGAGGGCGAGCGGCCCGCCTATGTCACGCACAAGAACAACGACATCAACTGGTGCATGGGAACGAGCAGCATCGCGTACAACTCGACCGTCGCCGTGGTGGTCGGCGTCGCGGCGTCCGAGCAGAGTGACGTGAGCGACCCCGGGACGGGGGAGGAATGAGCGCGCCGCTGCGGGTACCCGTTCTCCTGACTCTCCTCGTCGTCTGCGGAACGACCGCCGTGGTCCGGGCGGAGACACCACCGATCAACTACATGCTTCAGTGTCAGGGCTGCCATCTGGCGGACGGAGCGGGATCTCCCGGCGCCGTCCCCCCGCTGCGGAACCTGGTGGGAAAGTTCCTCCGCGTACCGGGCGGGCGGGAGTACCTGATCCGCGTGCCCGGCAGCGCACAATCCGCGCTCTCCAATCGCGAGCTCGCGGAGCTCCTGAGCTGGATCATCCGGCGCTTCGGTCCCGAACAGGACGCCGCGAACTTGGCGCCCTTCACCGCGGAGGAGGTGGGAAGCGCGCGCGGGCGCCCACTCGTCGACGTCGACTCGGTGCGGCGCGATCTGCTGCGCCGGATCGCCGCTCGCGATCTCAGCTCGTCAGGTCCGGAAGGCCCCTGAGCTTGACACGGGACATGGCCCCACCGATCAGGCGGGGGAACAGCTTGCAGAGGATCGGCGCCACCGCGTAGCGCCCCGGGATGACGACGGAGGTCTTGCCGCGCTCGAGCGCGCGCAGCAGGTCGCGCACGAACTCCGGAGCTTCGATGAACGTGCCCTCGGAGCTGTCGGGCAGGCGGGCCATGACATCGGGTGTGAACATCTCGGTGCGCACCAGCACCGGATGGACGACCAGTACGTGGATGCCCAGCGGCTCCAGCTCCGGTGCGATCGACTCCGACAGGCCCGTGACGGCCCACTTCGAGGCGGCATAAGCGGCCTCATCGGGCTGAGGGGTCACACCCGCAAACGACGAGACGTTGACGATCCAGCCCGAGCCGCGCACACGCATCTGGGGCAGGGCCGCCTTGATCCAGTAGACGGTGCCGAGGTAGTTCACCTGTGTGATGCGCTCGATGTCCTCTATGTCGTGGTCCTTGAGCAGCACGTGGCGTCCGTAGCCGGCGCTGTTGACCAGCAGATCGATGCCGCCCCAGGCGGCGACGACATCCGCGCAGGCCTTCTCGACGGCGGCCCGGCTCGAAACGTCGCAGACGTGGACGGCCGCCTGCCCGCCGGATGTCTGGATGCCCTCCGCGAGCTGCTCCAGCCGGTCGCGTCGGCGCGCCACCAGCGCGACCCGCATGCCGCGTCGCGCCAGCTCACGCGCGAGCTCCGCACCGATCCCGCTCGATGCGCCCGTGACGACCGCCACCTTGTCTCGGTACTCCTTGAGGCCCTTCATGGCACTCCCCTCTGATCCAGCGACCCGGATGTTCCCACATCCCGTCATCGATTTGGCAACGAGGTCGACACCGCGCGCCCGCATGTCGCGTACAATGCGGAGCAGGCCGCTGGAGGGGGCACGCAGAGCGAGATGTCGATCCCGAAGATCCCGATCGCCGAAGACCTGCTTCGCGAGCTGCAGGCGGCGCGGCGCATGTCGCACGGAGCCCAGCTGGGCCGGGCGGCGCGCAAGTTCCCCGACAAGGTGGCCTTCCGCTTCCTCGACGAGCGCCGCACCTTCGCCGAGCTCGACGCGCGCGTCACGCGGCTGGGACGCGCGCTCCTGGATCGCGGCGTCGAGTCCGGTGACCGCGTGGCACTCCTGATGCCCAACGGCCTGGAGGTCATCGAGGCCGTCTTTGCCAGCTGTCGCATCGGAGCGATCTGCGTTCCCGTGAACACCCGGCTGGTGGTGGACGAGGTGGCCCACGTGATGCGGGACAGCGGCGCCAGGGCGCTGGTGGTGCACGAGAGCCTCTCCGAGCTTGCGGGAAAGGTGCGCGGCCTGGTCCCCGCTCTCGAGACCTGCTTCGTGGTGGGATCCTCTGCGGATCCGGCGGGCCCGGGCGCTGTCCTGTACGAGGAGGCGCTGGCTCAGAGCTCGGACGCACAGATCGAGATCGACGTTCCCGACCACGCGCCGGCCTTCATCATGTACACCTCCGGCACCACCGGCCGGCCCAAGGGCGCGGTGCTCTCGCACTTCAATCTCTTCATGAACTCGCTCAACGGGATGGTCGAGCAGCGGATCTCGGGCGAGGACGAGGTCTGGCTCGCCGGCCTGCCGCTCTTCCACATCGGCGG
>JAUXJB010000251.1 GCA_030624945.1 Deltaproteobacteria bacterium
GGGAGGTGTGACTCCGCGCCGATCAGGGTGAGGGTTCCGTCGTAGCCCTCGCGCCGCAGCGCCTCGGTCGCGCGCAGTCCGGCCAGAGAAGCCCCGACCACGGCGACAGCTGCGAGAGCCGTCACATCGATCTCCGTTCCGCGAACTGCTGCGGCGGCATCATCTCTCCCCTCGGGCGCGACGCATCATAGCGAGGGGGAGGCGCCGGTTCAGCGAATCGCGATCGGATTGATCACCATCTGCACCGCGCCCTCGAACTTCGGCTGTCCCAGCACGAAGAGAAATTCATGGGCCCGATCCGCGACGAGCTCGGCGGTCGCGATGTTCTCCAGTATGTAGACGCCGTTCTTCGCGAGCAAAATCTGGTGAACCGGAAACGACTGATCCTCGTCTTCGGACGGCAGAACCTCGAGGGCCCACGAGTCCGCGCCCACCGCCACGACCCCGAGCTCGGCCAGGTAGCCGGCCCCCTCGACCCCGAGACCGGGCTCGGCCGCCAGGAACCGCTCCCCGTCCCGCGACGCCATCGCCTGCCAGCCCGTGTTGAGAATCACCACGTCGCCCTTTCGGATCTCCACACCCTGCCGCTCGGCGGCCGCGTCGATCTCGGGGCGGTTGATCGGGGTCCCGGCTGCGAGCACCTCCACGCCCGCGAGCGCGGCGATGTCCAGCAGCACGCCGCGCGTCACGATCGGCGGCAGCGTGTGGGTCCCGTACTCCTGCAGTCCGCCGGCGGTCAGGAACTCGCTCGCGAGCTTGCCGTTGTAGTAGCGGTGATCGATGCCGAGATGCCCCAGGCCGTCGATCTGCGTTCCGATTCCCAGCCACGACAGCAACAGATCGTCGTGGAACGTCATCTTGTTGCTGCCGAGCGGAGTGCCGTCCCCGGACACCATCGTGAACAGCTGGAAGGTCCGCGTCCCGAAGGCGGGCGTCTCGCGGCCGGTGACCACACCCAAGGCGTAGGTCTTGCCCGTCCGGACCAGCTTCACCGCCTCCAGGACTCCAGCCGGCGAGAGATTGTTGATCGCGCCCAGCGTGTCCTCGGGTCCGTACTTCGACGGGTACCAGTCCTCCTCCGCGCGCACCGGAACGGCGAGCGAGATCGTCAAAAGGAACGCGGTGGTGATGCAGCGCACGAGGACCTCCTCTCGAAGCTGCGCGTATTTGATCAGCTACGCGCAACCCCGACAACTCGCGCGCCTTGCGAGCCCGGCGCCTCGGCCGCGAGAATTGCGTCGGAACTCCCGGAACAGGACACTAGACTCTTCCCGATGCGCCTCTCTCCACGCCGGCTCGGCCTGCTGCTCGTGAACCTGGGCACGCCCGGGTCGCCCTCGATCGGGGACGTGCGGCGCTACTTGCGCGAGTTCCTGAGCGACCCCCGCGTGATCGACGCTCCGCGAGTCGCGCGCTGGCTCGCGGTCGCCTCGGCGGTGCTGTTCCGGGCCCCGAAGTCGGCAGCGGCCTACAGCGCGATCTGGACATCCGAGGGCTCGCCCTTGCTGCGGCACGGCCTGGCGCTGCGCGACGCCATGGCCGAGCGCCTGGGCGAGCGAGCGGTCGTGGAGCTCGGCATGCGCTACGGGCGGCCAGCGATTCGCGGAGCGCTCGAACGCCTGCTGGCGGCGGACGTCGAGCGGATCGTGGTGCTGCCGCTCTTCCCGCAGTACGCCTCCGCCAGCTCGGGCTCGGCGCTGGAGCGCGTCCTGCGGATCGCCGGCGAGCTCGAGTGTGTCCCGGAGCTCGAGACGCTGGGCGAGTTCTATGACGATGCGGGCTTCGTCGCCGCGCTCGCCGAGATCGCGCGTCCCCGCCTCGAGGCGTTCGGGGGCGACCACCTCCTGATGAGCTACCACGGACTGCCCGAACGCCAGGTCCGCAAGTCGGATGCGACCGGCGCGCACTGCCTGCAAGCCGACGACTGCTGCGAGCGTATCGGCCCGGCCAACCGACACTGCTACCGCGCCCAGTGCGCTGCCACCTCCCGGGAGCTGGCAGCTGCTCTCGAGCTCGAGCCGGGCACGTGGTCGCTGTCGTTCCAGTCGCGACTCGGGAGCATCCCCTGGATCCGCCCGTACACTCCGGACGTGCTGAGCCAGCTCGCGCGAGGCGGGGTCAAGCGCCTCGCGGTCATCTGCCCCTCGTTCGTGGCCGACTGCCTCGAGACGCTCGAGGAGATCGGAATTCGCGCACGCGAGCAGTGGCGCACGCTCGGCGGGGAGGCCTTCGAGCTGATCCCGTGCGTGAATGCCCACGCGCGCTGGGCGGAGACCGTCGCGGGCTGGGTGCGGCTCCCGAGTGGCGAGGCTCGGTCGTGACGCGGGCCGAAAAGGCCGAGCGGATCCAGAAGATCCTCGACGAGCTCTACCCCGCGCAGCTCGTCCCCCTCGACCACGTCGACCCGTACACCCTACTCGTGGCGGTGTTGCTCTCCGCGCAGTGTACGGACGTCCGCGTGAATCAGGTCACGCCCGTGCTGTTCTCCCAGGCCGCCACGCCCCAGGAGATGGTCGCGCTGGGCGTGGTCCGCATCCGACGCTGCATCCGCTCCTGTGGCCTGGCGCCTTCCAAGGCCAGGAACATCCACGCCCTGTCGAAGATCCTCGTCGCCCGGCACGGCGGGGGCGTCCCGGACAGCTTCGAGGACCTCGAGGCATTGCCGGGAGTCGGCCACAAGACCGCCAGCGTGGTGATGGCACAGGCGTTCGGAGTCCCCGCCTTTCCGGTAGACACCCACATCCACCGGCTGGCAGCGCGCTGGGGA
>JAUXJB010000207.1 GCA_030624945.1 Deltaproteobacteria bacterium
GGTTCACGGTGCCCAGCGCGGTCACCGACTCTTCGATGGGTGCGCGATCCACCGCGACCGTGATGTAGCTCGACTCCGGGTTTCGCAGAAAGCGCTGCACCAGGCCGACCGCTGCCGCCAGGACACCGAGAAGGACGAGGGTGGTAACGGTTCTGCTAGGCATGCCGAGCTCGGTCTCCCCTTGGTCCCGCGGACGCGCGCAGCGTGCGATCCCGCCCCGACCGGTCGCCGAGCCGCGCCGCGGCCCGCTCGAAGATCCGGACGAGGTTCTCCGCGTCGCGCGCGCCGAGCACGTCGAGCAGCGCGTGCAGTCGCAAGCTCTGGGCCGCCTTCCAAGCGGCGGCCAGCCGACGCCCCTCGGGCGTCAGCGCGACCTCCACACGCCGCCGGTCCTGTGGATCCCGCCTGCGCTCGACGAGCCCGTGGGCCTCGAGGTCCCCCAGCAGGCGAGAGGCGCGCGGCAAGGGGACCTCCAGAGCGTCGGCGAGCTCGCCCACGCCGATCCGCCGCTTGGCGGCGGCGACCGTCCAGAGGGCACGTGCCGCCCCGACGCCGATCTCGCTCGGGATCTCGTGCCGCCCGGGCCGGGCCTCGAGATGCGGCCCGAGAATCGCCAGCGAGCTCAACAGGCGCTCCGCCCTCTGGGATTTCTGCATACAATTACGCTACGGCAATAGATATCAAGTTGCAACTAATGATCCCGAGACCCGTCGGGACCATCACCACTTCTTGCGAATCGGGATGCCCGCGGCGATCAGCCCGTCCTTGATCTGACGGATCGTGTACTCCCCGGTGTGGATCATGCTCGCGATGATCGCGGCATCGGCATGGACCTCCTCGAATACAGCGATCAGGTGTTGGATCGTACCGGCCCCACCGCTCGCCACGACGGGGATGGTCACCGCGTGAGCGACCATGCGCGTGAGCTCTTGCTCGAACCCCTGCCGCGTGCCGTCCGCATCGACGGAGTTCACGACAACCTCTCCGACACCCATTTCCTGGGCTCGACGCGCCCAATCGAGCGCGTCCAGGCCGGTGCGCTCGCGAAACCCTCGGATGGTGATCTCGTACCCGCTCCCGAAGCCCGGCGCGTCCGTCTTGACCGGATCCATCCCGAGCACGATGCACTGACTGCCGAACTGCCGCGCGCCCTCGGCGATGAGTTCCGGATCCACAACCGCAAGCGAGTTCACGGAGACTTTTTCCGCCCCCGCGTGCAGGACGTCGTACATGTCGTCGAGACTGGCGATACCCCCGCCGACGGCAAAGGGAATCCGGATCGCCTTGGCGACTTCGCGCACCATCTCGATGTCGATGGGTCGCCCCTCGGCGGACGCGGTGATGTCGTAGAAAACGAGCTCATCGCAGCCTCCGTCCGAGTAGCCCACGGCCATCTCGATCGGATCGCCGAGCTCGACGTTGTTCTGGAACTTGACGCCCTTCGTGACGCGTCGGTTCCGGACGTCGAGACACGGGATGAGCCGTTTCGTCAGCATCCGGGGCGGCCGTCCCAGCGCAGGAAGTTCTCGTAGAGCCGCAGGCCGATCCGCCCGCTCCGCTCGGGATGGAACTGCGTCGCGAACACGTTCTCGCGGCACACCACGGAGGCGAAGTCGATATCCGCGTACCGTGTCGTGCCGAAGATTCCGCTCGGAACGAGCGGAGCGCAGTAGTAGCTGTGCACGAAGTAGAACTCGCTCTCGTCCTCGATGCCCGAGAAGAGCGGGTGCGGCCGCACCTGCCGTACGGCGTTCCACCCCATGTGCGGGATCTTCTCCAGGGGGTTCGAGGGAACGAATCGCCGGACCTCGCCTTCGATGAGGCCCAGGCACTTCGTGCCCCCGTCCTCCTCCGAGCGATCGAACAGGAGCTGCATCCCGACGCACACACCGAGAAAAGGCGTACCCCTGCCGATCACTTCGCGGAGCACGAGGCCGAGGTTCGCCTCCGCGAGCGCCCGCATGCCCGCACCTGCCGCGCCCACACCGGGAAACACCACGCGCTCGGCGGAGCGGATTCGCCCCGGATCCGAGGTGATCCGGGACTCGGCGCCGAGGGCGTCGAGGGCGAGCTTCACGCTGGTCAAGTTGCCGGCTTTGTAGTCGACGATCGCGATCACGGGGCACCCGGGGCTCGAGACAGGCGCACTCTAGCGAAACTGGACGCCCAGATCGCGAGCGCGCGACGCCTACGGAACGTCGAACCCGCCCACCCAGATCGGGCTGGACCAGGCCATGCCTCCGTCGAGCTGCGTGACGCGAACATAGTACTTGTCGCCCTGGCCCGTGGCGTCGTCATCGACGAATTCGAACTCTCGATCGAGGGGCGCCTCACGCGCAAGCCGTCGCACGATCAGGCGGTCCTCGAAGCGGTCGACCGGCAGCCGCAAGGTCGCCCTGCCCCCGACGAGCTGGGATAGCTCCAGCTCGAGCTTCTGCTCGGGGAGGCGCGCCGCCTGACGGTAGAGGGACGGGTCGGACGTGCTCTCGAGGCTCGGCTTCAGGTTGATCTCGACCCGGGTGCCGGGCCCCGCATCGGCGAGATCGAGAAGTATCGTGCTGCTCGCACCCCGCGTGAACGTGCGGAAGTTCACACGATTCGGGTGGGAGGGATCGATGGAGGCGTACTGCGCCAGGCGGTTGTGAAACGACGGCGCGGAGATTCCCACCAGCGGGGCACCGCGAACGTCCAGCATCCCCTCCCAGACGCGCCAGCCGCGCGGGTTGTCGTGTGTTCCCGGATCGGCCTGCGACCAGAAGCTCACCGCCAGCCGCTGCGTAGGGCCTTCCTCCAGTGTCAGATAGTCCTCGTGCCAGATCTCCTGCTGGTTTTTCATGACCGTTACCGTATCGATGGGCGAGGTGCCCATGACGCGCCCGCGAATCTTGCGCTGCGTTGCGAACTGCGCCCGCATGCCCATGGCTGCTTCGTTCAGCTGCACATCGAGGATCATGCGCTGCCCCGTCGTGGCGTACGTCGCCCTCCCTCGAAGCGCATCGAAGATGGCGTCCGACGTCTTCTCGGCGGCCAGCACGGCGACGAGTCCACCGCGCTGTGCCGGCTCTCCGGTGGGCGGAGTCGTGTACCCGGGATGACCGAGCCGATCGTCGGAAGCCGCCGTGAAGCCGACTTCCCGTCCATGGGACAGGTAGGCGCGGCCAAACCATTCGAAGGTGCCGCGTGCCGACATGATTTCCACCAGGGTCTCCAGTCGCGGATGCGTTACGCGCCATTCCGCGGCCTGGTGAGCGTGGGGGATGACGATCACGTCCTCGAGCTCGTTGGCGATCTCCAGACGCCGGTAGAGCTCCGAAGGCACCGAGGCGAGCTGGATCGGAACCCGCCCTCTACCGCGCGGCGTGCGAAAGAGCACGTTCCGGTGGCCACCCCGACGCGTGCTCGCCGTCCATTCGAAGCCGAGAAACGCGATGAACTTTCCCTCTACCGTGTAGTGCTCGACGCTCTCTCGGAGCTTCTCCCACTCGAAGTCATCCAGCCAGA
>JAUXJB010000218.1 GCA_030624945.1 Deltaproteobacteria bacterium
CGTTCACGAGAGCTACGGCGCCCGCGCACTGATCTACGCGCTGCTGATCGACCGCGATCCGGACTCGAGGCGCGCACAGCTCGAACGGCTGGCCGAGCACGCCGACCGAGGCGTCGATGGGCTCACGCGGAAGCTCTTGCCCGACGTGGAGCAGCTCGATCCGCGGACACGCCTACCGCTGGTCGACATGGCGCTGCCCGCGCTGCGCGAGCTCTCCATGGGACAGTACCAGGCTTTCCGACGCAACGTCCTGGAGCTGGTGCGGGCGGATGCCCGGATCGACCTGTTCGAGTGGACGTTGCAACGCATCCTGATCGCGCACCTGGCTCCGCACTTCGAGCCGGTTCGCGCTCCCGGCATCAAGTACCGTTCGATGCGACGTCTGGCACCGCACTGCAGCATGCTGCTGTCCACCCTGGCGCTAGCGCGCGCGGGTGCAGATCCGGAGGGGGCGTACAAGCGAGCCGACAACACGATGGGTCTTCCCGAGCTGGTAAAGCTGCCCGCGGAACGCTGCGGACTTGTGCAGCTCGACGGAGCGCTGAACGATCTGGCCCAGGCGACGCCGCCTCTCAAGCGGCAGGTGCTGCAAGCGTGCGCGGAGTACATCGCCGCCGACGGCCGCGTCGCCATCGCCGAGGCCGAGCTTCTGCGAGCGACTGCGGATGCCCTCGACTGTCCGATGCCCCCGCTCCTGCCGGGAGAGAGATCCTGAGGCACGCCAGCTCTGCGCGCCAGGCGCCGAGCACCTGCTGAATCACGTCGGACACATCGGCGTGGTTACCCATCCTTCGCATCGCCGCGGTGGGTTTACTTCCCCAATACCAGACACCGTTATCTGATTCCGGGCCGTTGGCTTGATCCCGAGGGGCGGCGATGGGCGTTTCGCTGCGTGTGCACCGGACTCTCTCGACGCCGCGCACGGAACCGAAGCTGACCATCCTCTCGACGAGGCGAAGGTCGCGCACACCCAGCACGCACAGGTTGCGGCTGCCAATTCTGGGCAAGTTGAGATCGAGTCAACCTGCGCCGGGAGTTGATGCCAACAGCGGAGCCGCGGTCGGCGATTCACGCGGCCGTGCGCACGTGGGTGAGCTGCTGCTCCCGAAGAACGGTCTCGAGAGCGGCCCAGATCTCTTCTACCCCGGTGGCCTGTGCGAGGCGCTCACGCGGTTCGGCTGGGGCCATGCCGTGTGCGATGGCGGCCAGGATCTGCAGTTGCAGACCCTGATCGTGCACCGGGGTGAGCAGGAGGAACACGTGCTGCACCGGAAGGCCGTCTGGCGCATCCCAGTCGACTCCGGCCAGCGACCGGCCGTACGTGAGGAGCGGACGGGCAAGCGTCGCCAGGCGCGCGTGCGCGACGGCGATGCCGTTGCCCAGCCCCGTTCCCATGAGCTCCTCGCGAGCCTCCACCTCTGCAAATAGCCCTTCGCTCTCGAGGTCCGGTCGCCCCGAGGCGAGCCGCTCGGAGAGCTCCCGCAGCACATCCGAGCGCGTCGATCCCTGCAGGTTCGCGGAGACGGCTTCGCGTGCGATGTAGTCGAGGACGTTCACCGCGCGGCGGCGGCGGATCGACCAGGTCAACCACGGGCCGATCACGAGAGACGATGCGACCGCGGAAAAGACGATTGCCACGAACACGGGCACCGTCAGGATCCCGGCTTCCAGCGCGACCGAGCCGACCACAATCCCGGTCACACCGCTCGGAGTGAATGCGATACCGATCGACACGCGGTCCTCTCGTGACACTCCCGTCCCGAAGGCCCCGAGCCAGGCACCCAGGAACTTGGCGCCGATGGAGACAACGGTGACGAACACGACGAGGAAGAGGTCAAAGTTTGCGGCGAAGTCGACGCGCAGCGCGATGCTTGCGAAATACAGGGGCACGAAGATCGCGTGCACCATCTGAGTCAGGGTATTCCGCACTCGCTCTGTCAGAGCGCGGGCCTCCCCGGCCATGATGCCGGCCAGGAAGAAGCCGAGCAGTGCGGTCAGACCCAGGCCCGCCGTGATCGCTCCGCACAGCAGACCGAGGCATGCCACGAACGTGAGCACCGCGCCAGGCTGCTGCGGCAGCCCTGAACCGAGCAGCGATATTGCCCGATCGGTCACGCGCACGCCGAGTGTCAGACAGAGGGTTGTGAACGCGATGGTGAGCACAAACAGGCCGGTGATCGACATCGCGCCCATGCCGCTCGCGGTGGTCGCAGCAAGCACGAAGCTGAAGATCACCCATGCGAGGATGTCGTTGACCGCGTAGCCGCACAGCGTCACCAGCCCGAGGTCGCTCTTGATGAGGTCCAGCTCCCGGAGCACGCGGGCGATGATCACGATCGCACTGATCGCCATGGTGGTGCCGAGAAACAGCGAGAAGGCCACGCGCTGCTCCTCGGACGGCAAGTAGTGCGCCGGGAGCGCCATGGACAGGGCGAAGCCGAGGACGAGCGGTACGACCACCCCGATGATCCCGATCCGCAGCGAAGGCCCGCGCAGACGCCAGGCCGCCGATGCGTCGACTTCGAGTCCGGTCTCGAGGAGCAGGAAGAGCACCCCCAACCACGACACCGTCTCCAGCATCGCGTGCTGGATCGGGTCGGGCGGGAAGAGGGCGAGCTGCAGAGCGGGGTAGACGCGGCCAAGCAGTGTGGGACCCAGCAAGATACCGACGAGGATCTCGCCCACGAGGCGCGGGTGTCCCAGCGCCCGGCACACCTCGCCGAAACCGCGGGCGAGGCCCAGCAGGAGGAGTACCTGGATCAAGAAGACGAGCAGCTCTCGCTCGCCGATTTCAGACAGTGGAGTCATGACCGAGGCCTTGCGTCTCCACCGATCCTAAACCCACCATCCGGGAAGCGCGAGAGCCCAGCCCCTCGGGCACCTCGGGGTCCACGAGAGTTGCCCCGTGGACGGAGTCGGTCGTAGAGTGGGCTCGGTGAGAGGTAGGGAGGAACGGGAAATGGCGATCATTGTCAACCATTTTCGTCGCCGAGAGGGCAAGGATCCCGAGGCTTTCGGAATCGCCGCTTACGAGTACTGCCGTGCGGCTCGCACCAACCCTGGTACGCAAAGCTGCCGCTACTACTGGGTGAACTTGGACCTCATCGTGATCCAAACCGAGGCGGAGTCGTTCGAGGTCTTCGACCGCCCGCCGACACCCGAGGCAGCGAAGGCGTCGTTCGCGCTGCAAGATCTGGCGCTCATTGCGCAGACGGAGCGCTGGCAGGAGCCCCGCGACGCCGAGGCGGGTTACCGTCTCGGGGGACGGTAG
>JAUXJB010000239.1 GCA_030624945.1 Deltaproteobacteria bacterium
CGACCGCGACTTCGTGCGCGATGCCGGCGTGCGTCAACGCCTCGTTGAGACTCTTGTAGGACTCGGTCAGATCCGTGTACTTGCCGACCATGGCGATCCGCAGGCGGTCCTCGGGGTTCTTGATGGTCGAGACGACATGTTCCCAGCGGTCGAGATTCGGCTGACCCGTCCAGATGTTCAGGCGCTGAACGATGGCGTCGTCGAGCCCCTCGTTGTGCAGCGTCACGGGCAACTCGTAGACGGTATCGACGTCCTTGGCCGTGATGACGGCCTCTTCCTCGACGTCGCAAAAGAGCGCGATCTTGGCCTTGACCGAGCGCGGCAGGAAGCGGTCTGTTCGACACAGCAAGATGTCGGGCGCAATCCCGATCGAGCGGAGCTCCTTCACGCTGTGTTGCACGGGCTTGGTCTTGAGCTCCTTCGCGCTGGGGATGTACGGTACGAGGGCGACGTGGATGTAGAGAGTGTTCTGCCGGCCGAGGTCGGCCTTCAGCTGGCGGATCGCCTCGAGAAAGGGGAGGGACTCGATGTCGCCCACGGTCCCCCCGACCTCGACGATCTGGACATCCGTCTCGGGATTCTTCCCGACCGAGACGATGTGCTCCTTGATGGTGTCGGTCACGTGCGGGATGACCTGCACGGTCGCACCCAGGTAATCGCCCTCGCGCTCGCGCTGGATCACGGTCTCGTAGACCCGACCCGAGGTGAGGTTGTTCTCGCGGGTCAGCCGCGCGTGCGTGAACCGCTCGTAGTGGCCGAGATCCAGGTCGGTCTCCGCGCCGTCGTCGGTGACGTAGACCTCGCCGTGCTGGAGGGGGTTCATCGTGCCCGGATCGACGTTCAGGTAGGGGTCCAGCTTGAGGAAGCTCACCCGCAGCCCACGGGCCTCGAGCAGGGCGCCGATCGACGCGGAGGACAGACCTTTCCCCAGAGAGGAGATCACCCCACCGGTCACGAAGATGAACTTTGTCTGACGCATGTCAGGTGCCTCCCACCACCAGGCAGGCGCAGAATATCATCGCCTGGCCCGAGCGGCCAGGACGGCCTCCACGCGCGCCACGTCCTCCGGCGTGTCCACCTCCAGGGCGCGGTGCCGGACGGTCGGGACGGCGATCTCGTAGCCGTGCTCCAGGGCGCGGAGCTGCTCCAGCCGCTCGGCCCGCTCGAACGGCGTCTGCGGCAGCGTGGCGTAGCGCAGCAGAAACTCGCGTCGATAGGCGTAAACGCCGATATCGCTCCACACCGTGAGCCCGCGCTCGGCGTGCTCCTTCTCGACCCGCTCCCGATTGAAGTAGGAGCGGTCGGGCGGGACGTCCTCGATGATCGGGAGCCGCGTGAACGTGAGCGCGCGCTCGCGCTCGTCGACAACCACCTTGCCCCGATTCGGATCGAAGCGGTCCTCGGGCCGTTCGAGGGCGGTCTTGAGCGTACCCATCACCAGGGCCGGGTCGTCTCGCAGCGGCTGCACAAGGGCTTCGATGGTCGCGACGTCGACCAGGGGCTCGTCGCCCTGGATGTTGCAGACCACGTCGTCCTCGAGCTCCCGGGCGACCTCGGCGAGCCGGTCGGTCCCGGTCGGGTGCAAGGCGGAGGTCATCCGGCACTCGAAGCCAGCGCCCCGCACGGTGTCGAAGATGCGCCGGTCGTCGGTCGCCACCAGAAAGCCGTCGATCTTGCCGGCGGACCGCGCGGCCTCCACACGCTCCGCCACGTGCAGGATCATGGGCTTGCCCGCCAGCGGGATGAGGGGCTTCCCCGGGAGACGGGTCGATGCGTAGCGAGCGGGGATGATGGCGGTGACTCGCAACGCTGCGGCGCCGCCCTAGCGCTTGCTGAACTGGAAGCGCGCCCGCGCTCCCTTCTGCCCGTACTTCTTGCGCTCCTTCTCGCGCGCATCGCGCGTGAGGAAGCCGGCCTTCTTCAGCGTCGTGCGCAGGGTCGGATCGTACTTCTCGAGCGCCCGCGCGATTCCGTGCTGGATGGCGCCCGCCTGACCGCGATTGCCCCCGCCCTTTACCGTGATGTAGAGGTCGAAGCTCCCCATCTGCTGAACGGCCTCGATCGGCTCGAGCAGGTGCTGGCGGAGGGACTCGCGGGGCACGTAATCCTCGAGTGCGCGGTTGTTGATCCGGATCTGTCCGCTACCGAGTCCGAGGAACACGCGCGCGGTCGCGGTCTTGCGCCGCCCGGTGGCGTAGAAGCGCGATTGCTGCGGCATCGTCATTTGCCGACCTCCAGGGGTTGTGGCTTCTGAGCGGCGTGGGGATGCTCCGCCTTCGCATACACCTTCAGCTTTCGGATCATCTTCCGCCCGAGTGGGCCCTTCGGCAACATCCCCTTTACCGCGGCCTCGAGCACTCGCTCGGGGTGCGTCTCGAGCAACCGCCCCGCAGTCACCGACCGGATCCCGCCGGGGTAGCCCGAGTGGCGCCAGTAGGTCTTCTGCTCGAGCTTGCGCCCGGTGAGCTTCACGTTCTGGGCGTTGACGATGATCACGAAATCACCGCCATCCACGTGGGGCGTGTAGCTCGGCTTGTGCTTGCCGCGCAGGATCGTCGCAACCCGAGTGGCCACGCGGCCCAGGACCTGGTCTGTTGCGTCCAGCACGTACCAGGCGCGCTCGACGTCTGCGGGCCGCAGGCTCTCTGTGGAATGCATCAGGTTGGCCAAAGGGACCTCTCGCGGGCGCTCCCGCGGCTGGGCTGGGGCATGGGATAGCCGATCTCCGCCGGAGCAGTCAAGACGCGGAGCCAGGGCCCACGGGATAGCGGACCGCCTCCAGACACAGACCGCGCGCGGGGGCCGTAGGGCCGGCCGCAGAGCGCTCGCCAGTCGCCAGGACTCTCGCCATGTCGTCGACAGGGCGGCGGCCCTGGCCGATCTCCACGAGCGTCCCGACCAGATTCCGGACCATGTGACGCAGGAAGCTCCGGCCCTCGACCACGATCCGGACTTCCGGGGGCA
>JAUXJB010000212.1 GCA_030624945.1 Deltaproteobacteria bacterium
ATGATCTCGTCCAGCGCTGCCGCCGCCTGCTCGGGTCCCCGGCACATGTAGACGCCCTTGCCCGCCGCGAGGCCGTCGGCCTTCACGATGACGGGGGCGCCCCGATCGCGCACGTAGCGCTCCGCGCGATCGAAATCCGCGAAGGCTCGGTAGGGAGCGGTCGGAATCCCGTGCCTCTGCATGAACGCCTTCGCGAAGCCCTTGCTCCCCTCGAGGCGCGCGGCCGCTGCACCGGGTCCGAAGACGGGCACTCCAGCATCGGAGAGTCGGTCCGCGAGGCCGTCGACCAGGGGAGCCTCGGGACCGACGACGACCAGCCCGACCCCCTCGCGCTTGACCAGATCGAGGACCGAGCTGGCATCCCCGGGATCGGCCTTTGCGCAGCGGCCGTGGCGGCCAATCCCGTCGCTACCCGGCGCACACAGCACTTCGTCGACGAGGGGACTGCGCGCGATTGCCCAGACCAGAGCGTGCTCGCGGCCGCCGGACCCCAAGACCAGTACCCGCATATGATCCTCCCGAGGTGGCGCCGCGATGGTACCCGCTTCGTTCCGGCTAGTGTCCTGTTCCGGGAGTTCCGACGCAATTCTCGCGGCCGAGGCGCCGGGCTCGCAAGGCGCGCGAGCGAGGCGAATCCGTAGATTCGCCGAGCGAGCGCAACGCCGCGGGCAGCGCGTCTCCGATCCGTCGCCCCTGGCGTTTGAAGTTCCCCACGCCATCGCTTACCGTCGATCTGGATGAGATTCGAACTGAACGGCGAGTCTCAGGACGTGCCGGAGCCCCTCAACGTACACGAGCTGCTGAGGCGTTTCGGTCTCTCAGAACGCCGTATCGCGGTGGCCATCAACGCGGAAGTGGTGCCGAGATCGGAGTTCGGCAGGGCTGAGATTCGCGAGGGCGATCGCATCGAGGTGATCCAGGCCGTGGGAGGCGGGTGATGTCAGAGACCTATCGGCTCGGCGATGCCGAGTTCCGCTCGCGCTTGATCATCGGGTCGGGGAAGTACCGATCCTTCGAGGAGAACCGCCAGGCGCTCGACGAGAGCGGAGCGGAGCTGATCACGGTCGCCGTGCGCCGTGTCGACCTTCGCAGTCGCGAGGCGGGATCGCTGCTCGACCACATCCCTCCCGATCGTTTCCAGCTGCTTCCCAACACGGCCGGCTGCTACACGGCCAAGGAGGCGGTCACGACGGCCCACCTCGCTCGCGAGCTCCTCGACACCCCTCTCATCAAGCTCGAGGTCATCGGCGACGAGCGCACGCTCTTCCCCGACACCGCCGCCACCCTCGAGGCGGCCCGCATCCTCGTCGAGGACGGTTTCACCGTGCTGCCGTACATCACGGACGACCCCGTGGCCTGTATCCAGCTCGAGGAGCTCGGCTGCGCGGCCGTCATGCCCCTGGGAGCTCCCATCGGGTCGGGCCTCGGCATCCGCAATCCCACCAACATGCGGATCATCCTCGAGAGCGTAGGCATCCCCGTGGTCGTCGACGCCGGCGTGGGCACGGCCTCGGATGCCGCGATCGCCATGGAGCTCGGCTGCACCGCGGTGCTCATGAACACGGGGATCGCGGCCGCCAAGGACCCGATCAAGATGGCGCGGGCCATGCGACTGGCCGTGGAGGCCGGTCGCCTGGCCTACGAATCCGGGCGCATGCCGCGCCGCCTGTACGCCCAGGCCTCCAGCCCGATGGAGGGGCGTATCGACGTACCGTGATTCCGCGCCTCTGCTACATCACCGACGGCGAGAGGGGAACGGGCGGACGACCGTTGCCGAAGGTGATAGGGGACGCGGTTCGTGGCGGTGTAGAGCTCGTTGTCCTGAGGGAGCCCCAGCTCGAGGCGGCCGATTGGGGCCGCCTGCTCGAGCAGATCGCCCCGCTGCGGCAACGAGGCTGCAGGCTCGTCGCAAGTCGGCGGCTGGACGTGGCGCGCAGCTGGGGGCTCGACGGCGTCCATCTGGCCAAGGATGCGGTCGCGGTCCGCGAAGCCCGCCTGTGGCTCGGCGAGGGGGCCCTGATCGGCTATTCCGCCCATTCCGGAGCTGAGGCGAGACAGGCGGCCGCCGATGGCGCAAGCTATGTGACCCTCTCGCCGATCTACGAGACAGGGTCGAAACCCGGCGTCGCGGCTCGCGGCTGTGCCTGGCTGGCGCGCGAGATTCGCGGGGTCGGGGTGCCTGTTCTGGCCCTCGGCGGGTTGACGGCCAGGCGCACTCGCGACGTCCTCGCAGCCGGCGCCTGGGGGGTAGCGGCGGTCTCCGCGATCGGGGGGGCGGCCGACGTCGAAGCGGCGGCGCGGGAGTTCGGGAACGCGCTCAAGGAGAACGCCAGATGATGCGAGCCTCAATCTTGTTGCCACTGATCGCGGGCTCAATCGGCTGCGCAAGCCTGACGACCGCGCTCGCCAGCGATCCGCTCGAGGCGCTCCAGACCCGCGTGATCGATGTGAACAGGTCGGCAAGTCCCTCGGTGGTCCACATCGAGGCGGCCCTCAAGGTCAACAATCGACGCAAGCTGGTCACCGGGTCCGGTTTCATCATCCAGCCGGACGGCGTGGTCGTGACCAACGAGCACGTCGTCGAGCGCGCCCAGAAGGTCACCGTGCTGGTGCCCGGACGCGAGGGCCGCTACCAGGCGGAACTCGTGGGCACGGACAAGCAGACGGACCTCGCCGTTCTGCGCATCCGGCCCCGCGAGGGCGAAGAGCCCTTCCAGGCCGCGGAGCTGGGGGACTCGGACGAGCTGCGCGTGGGCGAGTGGGTGATCGCCATCGGCAACCCCTACGGACTCGAGGGAACCGTGTCGCTCGGAATCGTCTCCGCCAAGGGCCGCAATCTCAAGGAGGGGAACCTGCTCAACGACTTCATCCAGACCGATGCCATGATCGACCACGGATCCTCGGGAGGGCCGCTGCTGAATCTGAAGGGGCAGGTCGTGGGCGTGAACTCGCGGGGGCAGGGTCGGGGCATCGGCTTCACGATCCCGATCAACACCGTCAAGCAGGTCGCGTCCGACCTCCTGGGTGAGGGACGGATCGCGCGCGGCTACCTGGGCGTCTCGATCCAGCCCCTCGATCGCGAGCTCGCTCGCGACTGGGGGATCGACGATGTCCACGGCGTCGTCGTCGGTGCGGTGACCCACAAGTCGCCCGCGCAGAGCGCGGGCCTCAGCGTGGGCGACATCATCACGCGCTTCGACGGGCGGGAGATCCGCGCCGAGAAGGACGAGGACATGGGTCGGTTTCAGCGCCTGATCGCGGAGATGCAGGTCGGCAAGCAGGTGACGATCGAGGTGCTCCGCGGCGGGGAGAACAGGAGTCTCGTCGCCACGCTGAGCGCCCAGCCCAAGGTCGTACCCGACGAGGAGGAGACCGAGTTCGGCTTCACCGCCCAGGAGGTGACCGAGACGCTCTACCGCTCGCACCGGCTCGAACAGCGC
>JAUXJB010000116.1 GCA_030624945.1 Deltaproteobacteria bacterium
GACCAATCCGGGGCGTGAGGGGAACCTCTACGGGTTCGCGGTGATCAACCAGCCCCAGGTCGGTATCCTGCGCATGGGCGAGATCAAGAAGCGGCCGGTGGTCGTCGAGGCGGAAGATGAAGAGATCCTGGCGATCCGCCCGATGATGTATCTGGCGCTCTCGTACGACCACCGCATCATCGACGGCGTCACCGGAAACCGGTTCCTCTACCGTATTGCCAGATATCTCGAGGCTGCCGAGTTCGAGGTGTAGCCGAGCTTGGGAGGCGCTCCCGCAGGTATGAATCCCCAGAACCCGCCGCTGGATGTGAGGCATCTCGGGCGCCTGGCCTACGCGGATGCCCTCGCGCTCCAGAACGAGCTGCGCGAGGCACGGGCCGAGGGGCGGGTGGGCGACACGGTCCTGCTCCTGGAGCATCCGGACGTGATCACCTTCGGGCGCGGGGCCAGGGAAGGCAATGCGCTCATGGACGATGCAGAGCTGCAGGCGGCGGGGTACGACGTCTTTCGCGTGAACCGCGGCGGCGACGTGACCTGGCACGGTCCGGGCCAGCTGGTGGGCTACCCCATCCTGGATCTGGCGCCCCGCAAGCGCGACGTGCACGTCTACCTGCGGGCGCTGGAGGGCGTGCTGATCGGCGCGCTGGCGGACTACGGGATCGACGCCATCCGACGGGATGGCTACGCTGGCGTGTGGCTGGACGATCGCCGCAAGATCGCCTCCATCGGCGTGGGACTGCGGCGCTGGTTGACCATGCACGGCTTCGCCCTGAACGTCTGCTGCGACCTGCGCCGGTTCGAGGCGATCGTCCCGTGCGGGCTCGAGGGCGTCGAGATGACGAGCGTGAGCGAGGTGCTGGGGCGAACGGTCGCGCTGCGAGAGGTGGCGGAGCGCGTGGAGTTCCAGCTCGGGAAGGCATTCGCGTGAGTCGGATGGTCCAGATCGAAGACCCTCCGCGCCGCACGAGGCATCCGCCCTGGCTGCGCGTGCGCTACCGCCAGACGCCGCAGCTCACCCACCTGCGCGAGCTCGTGCGCGAGCAGAAGCTCAACACCGTCTGCCAATCGGCGGCCTGCCCGAACCTGGGCGAGTGCTGGGCGAGGGGAACCGCGACCTTCATGATCGGCGGGAACCTGTGCACGCGGGCCTGCGGCTTCTGCGACGTGCAGACGGGACGCCCCGCGCCGCTCGATCTGGACGAGCCGGCGCGCGTGGGCGCTGCGGTGCGGGCGCTCGGGCTGCGCTTTGCGGTCGTGACCGCGGTCGCGCGAGACGATCTCGCCGACGGGGGCGCAGAACACTTTGCCCGCACCATTGCGGCCATTCGAGCGGAGGCGCCCGATTGCCAGGTCGAGGTGCTGATCCCTGACTTCAAGGGATCGCTTCCCGCCCTGCAGACGGTGGTGGACGCATCGCCCGACGTGCTGAACCACAACCTGGAGACGGTCGAGCGCCTCCAGCGTCCGGTCCGCAAGGCGGGCCGCTACGCGAGATCCCTCGAGGTGCTGTCCAACGCGCAGCGGCTCCGTCCCGACATCCCGACCAAGACAGGCATCATGCTCGGTCTGGGCGAGCGGACCGAAGAGGTCCGCCAGACGCTCGTCGATATCCTCGCCCATGGCTGCGAGCTGCTGACAATCGGGCAGTACCTCCGTCCCAGCCCCCAACACCTCGCCGTCGAGCGCTTCGTGACGCCCGAGGAGTTCCAGTCCTGGGCAGACGAGGCGCGGGCGCTGGGCTTCCGCAGGGTCGCCTCCGGGCCCCTGGTGCGCAGCTCCTATCACGCCGAGGAGCTGGCGGACCGCTCGGGCGTGCATTGATTCGGGGCCCTCGTCGTCTATAATCGCGCCGCCCCCAACGGATTGAGCTGGTGCTGCGAGGAGTGTCCCGATGCCGGGAAAGGTGGTCCGCGTCCGTCGGCGAGAGAGGCTCGGCTGGGCGGAGCGGCTCTATCTCCCCATGATCTTCGTCGGGCTCGGGGTCACGGCACGCGTCTTCTTCCGAAACCTGTGGGGCTACATCATCGGGAAGAAGAAGACCTTCGTCGTGCAGTACCCCGAGGAACGGCTCGACTATGCCGACGCCTTCCGGGGCCATCCGGTGCTGGTGGCGCTCGAAGACGGCAAGCCCAAGTGCGTGGCTTGCGGTCTCTGCGAGTTTGCCTGTCCGACGGACTGCATCACGATCATCCCGGGCGAGACCCACGATCCGATCGAGCGCATTCCGGAGGTCTTCGACATCGACATGTCGCGCTGCATGTTCTGCGGCCTGTGCGAGGAAGCCTGTCCCGAGGAAGCCATCGTGATGAGCCGCGACGTGGAGCTCGCCACGTATGAGCGCGGGCCGATGCTCTTCCACATGAAGGATCTCCTGCGCGACGAGGATACCCTCGGGCGTCGCATTGGCTTCATCCGACAGGACTACGACCGCTGATGGCTGTGGAGCTGCTCGAAAGGGTAGGCGAGCTTCTCGGGGACGCGGTGATCGATTCGCACGCGCGGCTCGGCGACGCGACGGTGCTGGTGGACGCCGGGAGGATCCAGGAGGTGCTCGGCGCACTGCGCGACTCGGACCTGCGATTCAACGTCCTCATGGATCTCACGGCCGTCGACTACCTGGGCCGGAATCCCCGCTTCGAGGTCGTCTACCACCTGGCGTCGGTCGACACGGAGCCGCACGGAACCGACCCCGCGCGATTGCCGCACCGTCTGCGCGTGAAGGCCGGGGTTCTCGAGGATCCCTGCGAGATCGGTTCTGCGACCTCGCTGTATGTGTCCGCGGACTGGATGGAGCGCGAGGTCTGGGATCTCTACGGCATCGTTTTCAAGGGTCACCCCGATCTCAAGCGCATCCTGCTGTACGAGCAGTTCGAGGGCCATCCGCTGCGCAAGGACTATCCCAAGGAGCGACGGCAGCCCCTGATCGGGCCGCTCAACTAGACCAGAGGAGAGGGGATTCGTGGTAACGGCAAAGAAGCTCGAGCCCGGCGGCAAGAGCGATCTCCACACCGATCACCAGATCCTCAACATGGGCCCGTCCCATCCCGCGACCCACGGCACGGTCAAGATCGTGCTCGAGATCGACGGCGAGCAGATCGTCGACATGGAGGTCATGGTCGGATACCTGCACCGCGGCTTCGAGAAGGAGTGCGAGAGCGGGACCTGGTACCAGGCGATCCCCTACACGGACCGGCTGAACTACAACTCGGCCATCCTGGCCAACCTGAGCTTCTGCATGGCGGTGGAGAAGCTGCTCGAGATCGAGCTGCCGCACCGCTGTCTCTGGGTCCGGACGCTTGCCGGCGAGCTGTCGCGGATGGGCGATCACCTGACGCGCCTCGGAGCGGCCTGCCTCGAGCTCGGCGCGATGACGCCCTTCCTCTACGGCATCGAGGCGCGCGAGCTCGTCTGGGACTTGCAGGAGATGCTCTGCGGTGCGCGGGTCACCGCGAACTACATCCGTATCGGTGGGCTTCAGCGCCAGGTTCCCGAGGGCTTCGAGGATCGCATGGCTCAGTCGCTCATGCGCATCGAGCAGCTGCTCGTCGACTTCGACAAGCTCGTCACGGCGAATCGCATCTTCGTCGATCGCTTCCGCCGCACCGGCATGATCCCGGCACAGCGCCTGATCGAGTACGGCGTCACGGGTCCCCTGCTCCGCGCGGCCGGGATTCCCCTCGACCTGCGCAAGGCCGAGCCCTACCTCGTCTACGATCAGCTCGATTTCGACGTGCCGGTCGGGACGATCGGCGACAATTACGATCGCTTCCTCGTCTGCCAGGAGGAGCTCGCGCAGAGCATTCGGATCATCCGACAGTGCCTGCCCGTGCTGCGGAAGACCCGGGGCGAGCCCGTCGACGTGGACGACCCCAAGATTCGCTGGCCCGCCAAGGACCGGGTCTTCGGCCGCATGGAGGAGCTGATCCAGCAGTTCAAGGGCGTGACCGAAGGTGTGAAGGTTCCGGCGGGAGAGGCCTACTCCGCCATCGAGTCCGCCAACGGAGAGCTCGGCTTCTACATCGTCTCGGATGGGACGGGCAAGCCCTACAAGGTGCGCTGCCGGGCGCCGAGCTTCATGAACGTGGCACCCTTGCGCGAGATGATGCTCGGCGGGATGCTGGCGGACATCGTTCCCACCTTCGACATGATCAACATGATCGGAGGGGAATGTGACCGTTGATGAGCTGACCCACCACACGGCGCGCGAACGCTGGGGTACGCCGGACGAGTGGGAGGGAAGCGTCAACGATCCGCGCACCCGGGAGGAGAACGGCCTGCGCTTCAACGAGAAGTGGGTCTACCTGCTCGAGGACGGCTCGAAGCGCCTGATTTACTGGCACCGCTACGGCTGCCGGGGGGTCATACGGGAGACCCCCGACGGGTCTCTCACCCAAGAAGACCTGTGAGCCCCGGCGCGCCAGAGCCCCCACCCCTGCGACCGACTGGCCTCGTGCTGCGTCGGGACATGACGTTCTGGCACGAGGGCGTGAAGGTGACCCATCCCAGGCTCCACGCCGTCTTTCTGCGTGGCGTGGACTTCGAAGAAGGGGAGGGCGTCTTCGTGATCCGGCTGCGCCATTTCCGTGGCCAGATCGAGGTCGAAGATACACCGTACTGGGTCGTCTCCTACAACCCGGAGAGCGGTAACGTAGAGCTGACCGACCGCAGCGAGGAACCGCTCTGCGCCGAGACCCTGCGCCTCGATCCCGATGGGGTCCTCCGCTGCACGGTGAAGGGCCGATTCCCCGCCCGCTTCACGCGCACGGGCCAGGCGCACCTCCTCGACAACCTGGAGATCGAAGGCCGCGAAGCCAGCGTCCGGCGCGGAGACGCCTGGATCCCGCTCCCCGGTCTCGTGGACGCCCTCCAGGAGGAGGAGTAATCCGGCTTGGCGGGGCCGCTTGCGAACCCGCGCACCTTGAAGAGCGAGCAAGCCCCCCTAAACTGCGTGAGGGGGACCGCCTCCTCGGGCGGCGTAGCCAAGTGGTAAGGCGCGGGCCTGCAAAGCCCTGATCACCGGTTCGAATCCGGTCGCCGCCTCCATAACTATTTGATTTTGTTGAGGTTTTTTGAACCGAACTGGGCCCGCAGGACGTTCGCGGGACGTTAGCGTTCAGAGCCCCGCCCACGTCGGAGAACGTGGACGATGTCGAGCTGCTCCCGATCGATGTAGCCCGCCGTGGTCCGCGGGTCGGAGTGCCTCATTGCTTTCTGCACGGCGGCGATGTCCTTTGACCTCTGGACCGCGTGCGTGCCGAAGGCGTGACGCCCCGTGTGGTTCATCGGGTAGTACGTTCCGATCTCGCGGCAGGCGGCGACGTGGACGCGGCGCTCCGACGAGTAGCTCCACTGTGACCTGACTCCCTGAAGCGAGTCCATGTGGGATCAGGGGTCTCAGAGGGAGACTGGAGATGGGCAGGAAGAGGCATACGGCGGAGCAGATCATTGCGAAGCTGCGAGAAGCCGAGATCGAGCTGGCCCAAGGCCAGACAACCGCGGAAGTGGTCCGGAAGCTCGAGATCACGGAGCAGACCTATTACCGCTGGCGAAAGGAGTACGGCGGGCTCCGAGTCGATCAAGC
>JAUXJB010000261.1 GCA_030624945.1 Deltaproteobacteria bacterium
CCCAGAGTACCCGCAAGCACACCGCGCAGGCCAAGCTCTTCTGAGTCGTACGGGCTGTCGCACCTGTCGAAGCATGTCGACGGGTGGACACTGCTGGTGGTGAGCAATCGCGAACCCCTGCCCGCCCATAGGGCCGCGCTCTTCTCAACGTGGGACCGCCTGCGGACGATGAGCCAGAGGTGCGAACCGCCCTCAGACTCTTGGCATTTCTCGTCGCAATCCCGCTCGCGCTCGGCGGCGTCGCAGGGGTCGTGTTGTACCAGAAAGGTCCGGCTCTGATCGGGGAGCTGCGGCAGAAAGCCATCGAAGCGGCGCGAGAGAACCCGGACCCGGCGATGGCCCGAGAGCGTCTCGAGGCCGTTCACGACACCTTCCGTACGCTGGAGGGGCTCCCGGTCTTGCCGCTCTCGGCGGGCCTGCTGGCGGGGGGAGTGTGCTTGCTGGGGTTTGCCTTCTGGCCCGCCCGGGGGCGCTCGACCTCGACCAGCGACGCACCGGCCCAAGCCTCGCCGGGTTATGCGACCGACACGACGGTCGGCCCCGTGTACTCGAACCGGGATCGACGGAAGCACCGCAGGGTCGCGGAGTCCATCCGCGGGGGAGGTGGCCCCGAGGCCGCGGCGCGCTACCTGCTTGACCAGGATCTCAAGGACGATGCGGTCGAGCTCCTGATCGGGGCGGAGGTCTACGACCTCGCAGCGGAGGTTCGCCACGACCAGAACCGCTTTGACGAGGCGGCGCAGCTCTACCGTCGGGGTGGCATGGAGGAGGCGGCCGGCACGATCTACGCTCAGATCGGACATTTCGAGGACGCCGCCCAGTGCTATCTGAGCGTCGAGAAGTTCTCGGTGGCGGGCGAGATGTTCGAGCGCGCGGAGAATTTCGAGGAGGCGGGTCGCTGCTACCAGCAGGTCGGCTTCCACCGTCACGCGGCTCAGGCGTTCCTGAAGGTGGAAGCCGATCTGGAGGCGGCTCACGCGCTGATCGCGGCGTTCGACGATGAGGGCGGCGGCGCTGCTGTCCAGAACGAGGGGAAGGCGCGGGAGCTGCGGGGACTTGCGCGCAAGGCGGGAGAGTTGCTGATGAAGCTCGAGCGCTACGAGGAGGCCGAGGCCATTCTCGTGCGCGCCGGCTCCTTTGGCCGCGCTGCCAAGGTCGCCTATCAGCTCGAGGCATACGACCGCGCTTCCGAGCTCTTCCTACGGATCGGCCGTGGCGATCTGGCCGCCAAGGCGCTGGAGAAGGCCGGTGACAAGGAGGGAGCGGAACGCGCGCTCGGCGAGTACCTGCGCGACAAAGGCGACGACGCGGAGGCGGTGCGCCATCTGGAGAACGCTGGAGAGCACGCGGCTGCCGGTGACCTCTACCGCAAGCTCGAGCGCCATGCCGAGGCCGCCGAGTCCTATTGGAAGGCCCGCGACTGCGTGTCTGCGGCGGAGATGTTTCGCGCGGCCGACATGCACACGCGGGCCGGGGAAGCATTCGAAGTCTGTGAGCAGTTCGAGCGAGCTGCCGAATGCTTCGAGGCAGCTGGCGACAAGCGTCGCCAGGCAGCGATGCTGGAGAAGGGCGGAAAGATGTTCGAGGCGGGCCGTGCGTACGCCGACCTGGACGAACCCGATGAGGCGATCCGCCTGCTCCAGCAGGTCGAATCGGGCAGCCCGCAGCACACCGAAGCGTGTTCGGAGCTCGGCAGAATCTTCGCGGGAAAGGGCATGGAGGCGCTCTCCATCACCAAGTTCGAACAGGCCGCCGGGGACGAGAGCATGAGCCGTGCCACCGTTGAAGCCCACTACGAGCTGGGGAAGGCGCTCGATGCCCGCAAGGAGTTCGCGCGAAGCGTCGAGATCTACGAGAAGATCATGAGCTTCGACTACCACTATCAAGATGTCGCCGAGCTGCTCGAAGCGGCAAAGGTCGGACTCGAGGGGCTGGAGCAGCTCGAATCCGCCCCGCCGACCGTGCCGGGCATGCAAACCCGGCGCGGGCGCTACGAGCGGATTCGCGAGCTCGGACGCGGGGGGATGGGCGTCGTCTACCTGGCGCGCGACACCGTGCTCGAGCGGGAAGTCGCGTACAAGGTCCTACCCGAGGGACTGCGCGAGAACCCGAACGCGCTGCGGAACTTTCTTCGCGAGGCCAAGGCCGCTGCACAGCTCAACCACCCCAACATCGTGACGGTCTACGATGCGGGCGAGTCCGACGACGGCTTCTACCTGGCGATGGAGCTCGTAAACGGGACCACCCTCAAGGAGATCCTGCAGCGGCGGGGTCCGATCGCGCCGGGCGGGGTGGTCTACATCCTGAAGCAGATGGCGGAGGCGCTGTCGTACGCGCACAGCCGGCGCGTCGTGCATCGCGACGTCAAGACGGCGAACACCATGTGGACCACGGACAAGCAGGTCAAGATCATGGACTTCGGCCTCGCAAAGATCATGGAAGAGGTTCGCCAGGCCACCACCCTGGTCTCGGGAACGCCGTTTTACATGTCGCCCGAGCAGACCCTGGGCCAAAACGTCGATCACCGCACGGATATCTACTCGTTGGGCGTCACGCTGTTCGAGCTCGCGACGGGTCAGCTGCCCTTCGTGAAGGGGAACGTCCCCTACCACCACGTCCACAC
>JAUXJB010000008.1 GCA_030624945.1 Deltaproteobacteria bacterium
GGCTCAGGTGCGATTTGCTGCAGCCGACCATCCGACCCAGCTCGGCCTGAGAAAGTCCCTTGCTCTCGCGCGCATCCCGGAGTCGCCGACCGATCTGCTCTCGCCGCTCCTGAAGGCGCTTCTCCCGTCGCTTGTCCACGGCACCCCCCGCGCTTCCCCTGCATACGGAAGTGTAAGGGTCTCCGATCGACCGAGATAGTCCCACCTTCGCGTGGTAAATTATACTTTACGCGCCCACACGCCGATTGGTTCCGAATTGGTGAACGATGGGACGTGGTGCCTCAACTTGTTTCCAGGAGGCGATCGCGGAAGGCCCGGATGCGACCCGCATTCGCCCCCAGGTCTCCTCCGCCCACGCGCGAGTTGGAGCGGAGGTCCACGACGGAGCCCGCGCCCCGCGGCCGTACCCGGATCACCACGTCATCGACGAATCGAAAGAACCGCGTCACGTCGAACGCCTCCACGACGCCCTTCTCCCGATCGACCGCCGTGACCGTCCAGCCCAGGCCTTCCGCTACGCGCTGCGCGCGCTCCAGCGCCTGGGCCGGCGAGAGATCGAGCTCGATCGGCGCCAGGTCGGGGTAGGCCGAGCGCTGCAGCTCGGGCACCGTCTCACCTCCATCCGGGTAGTCCACGCCGTTCTGCCGTCCCGGCGCATTGCGCACGGCGTCGGAGAACCCGGGTGGGTCTTCAATGTTCGTGGTGACATCGTGTATCGCCGCTGTCCCGCCGCCCGAGCCACTGAGCGCCGGCCCGGAAACGATCCCGGCCACGAGCAATGCACCGAGGCCAAGACCCGCCCAGGCACGTCCGCGACCCGTGCGGCCGCTGGTGGCGCGTGTGCGCACCAGTCCCACCACGCCCGCGATCACGGCGCCCAGCCCGCACACGGCCGTGAGGAGTCCCGCGAGGAGAAACCCGGCCAGCGGGGAGAGGAGGCCTAGCTGGATACCCCCAATCCCGATAAACACGACCGCGAGCCCCAGACAGCCGAGCACGAGAGCCAGGGTGGCGGCAACGGAACGCGAAGCCATGTAGGCACCTCCTCTCGTTCGAGTCCGCACTGGGCGCATTATAGACCCGGAAAAGAGGCCGTCGGTCGAGTACTTCCGGTCCCCGGCGCGCGCAGCGAGCTACTTCTGCGATGCGGCCCCCGCCGAAAGCCTCGGGAGGTACTCGATGCAAGGCTCCAGCTCCATGTTGAGCTCCTCGCAGACCCTCACGAGCGCAGACACCAGGTCGATCTGCCTCGCCATGTCCCGTTCGCGATCGATCTCCGGAATCCACACATCCCGACAGGTGGTCCAGGTGGTGGGCCCGCGAAAGACCGGACTGCCGCTCGTCCTGGTGATGGTCTCGCACTGCTTGTCCCACCTCGCACCTGCTGTCGCTGGCAGCACCAGGACCGTTGCCACTCCGGCCAGCACCAACCCCTTCACGCACCGCATGGCTCTCTCCTCCGAGTTACACCGTCCAGGCGGCCATTATCACCGAGAGAGCGTCGTAGGTGGCAAGCAGAAATTCGTCGCTCTTCGTCCTAGCCGAAGCTGTCCCACTCGCCGCACTGCGGGCAGCGCCAGTGGAGACGGGTGTCCTGTGTGCCGCAGACCCGGCACTGCAGGCGCGGGGGCTCGAGGGGAAGTATCTCGAGCAGGCGCTCGACGGCCTCGATGGCGTCCTTGTCCCGGTTCTCCATGAGAAGGATGCGCGTGATCTCCGCGTGTGCGGGCAGAAAATCCGGCTGCTGGTCGAGCAGACGTTCCAGGTTCGCAAGGCTGTCGCTCGTGCGACCCTGTTCGAGGAGCACACGCGAGAGCCAGACACTCGCCGTCCTGTCGTCGGGAGTCTTCTCCAGCCGCTCCGACAGGAGCACCTCGAAACCCTGCAGATCCTCCATGCGCTTGAACGCCTCCCAGAGCCGCGGATACGCCTCGAGACCGACCGACGGATGCAGGTCGAGCACCCGGCGCCAGTGTCCGATCGCCCGCTTGGGCTTCCCCTCGCGCATGGCCTGGTCGCCGAGCGCGATGTAAGCCTCGGCGCACCCGCGATCCTGGGAGAGCGCACGGCGGAACGCCTTGCGGGCCTCGCCCTCCTTTGACTCCGCCGCCCGGCGAAGTCCGAGACCGGTCCAGAGGTGCGCCAGGATGGAGGCGCTGTTGGGGTCACCGGATCCGATGCGCTTGCGGATGCGGACGGCTTCCTCCCATTCTCCAGCATCCACGCGGATCCGTTCGAGCTCGCACAGGGCTTGCGGGTTGCTCGGCTCGATCTCGAGGAGCTCCTCGAAGGAGGAGGCAGCGCGTTTCAGGAAGCCCCCGCTGCGGAAGTCGAGAGCCAGCCCGAGCAGGGCCTCCGACCGGACCTCCCGGGGTAGGGCCCCTCGCAGCAACAGGTTCTGGTGTATCTGGATGGCGCGACCGATGTCGCCGCGCGACCGATACAGATTCGCCAGGGCCATGTAGACATCGGGGGACGAGGAGTCGACGCGGGCCGCTCCCGCCAGCGCGAGCTCTGCGGCGGTGAGATCTCCCGCGAGCACGTGGTGCAAGGCTGTGCGCATCTGCGCCGTCGCGGTGACCGGAGGGCTCGACACCCGGCGTCTCCGGAACCAGCGCACGCCTCAGCCCTCCTCGAGCTTCTGCTCCGGGGCCGCCTCGTCCGAGAGGGGGAGCGTGCGGAGTCCGTGAATTTCCTGCTCGAGCTCGTCGATACTGCGCTCCTGCCGCCGTACGCGCATCCTCAGCCGGAACAGCGGCCACGCCAGGACGACGAGCGCGATCGCGGCGCCGAAGATCGCGGAGCTGAAGAGCGCCATCCAGACGGGAACCTCGGTCGCGGTCGTGAAGACGAGGTCAATCGCGGGGATCTGCTCGGTGTTGTGGTAGGCGAACCAGCCCACGAGGGAGACCGAGGCGAGGACCGCAAGTGCTGTCAGCGCGTGTCTCACGCGAGCTCCTGAAAGCGCTCGAGCAGCTCCTCGTAGATCTTCTCGAGATGTTTTGGAATGACGCGGATCTCACCCACGACGGTCATGAAATTGTGATCGCCGCTCCAGCGCGGGACAAGGTGAAAGTGCACGTGTGCCTCGAAGCCCGCCCCGCCCGCTCGGCCGATGTTTGCTCCGATGTTGAGGCCCTCGCAGTCGTACTGCGCGCGCAGAAGCCGTGCCGAATCGGAGATCCGCGCCATCAGGTCCCGTTGGGTCTCCGTGTCGAGCTCCTCCACGAGGCCGACGTGGGCGTACGGGGCCACCATCAGGTGGCCCGGCGAATAAGGGAAGCGGTTGAGGAGGACGAAAACGTGCTCGGACCGATGAAGCACGAGCCGCTGCGCGTCCGAGAGGGGCTCCGAAGGCTCGCAGAAGATACAGGCCCGGGGCTCGCTGCCCGCCTCGATGTACTGCATTCGCCAGGGAGCCCAGAGGGGCCCCTCCACGTCAGCGGATCTCCGTGGACCCCGCGGTTGGCGGCATGCCGCCCACCCGGGACTCGCCCCCGAGCTCCGCTCGGCGACGCTCCTCGATCCGCTCCTTGAGCTCCTTCCCGACCTTGAAGAAGGGTGCCCGCTTGGCCGGGATCTTGACCTCGTCCCCCGTCTTGGGGTTCCGCCCTTCCCGGGCCTCCCGAATCTTGACCTGAAAGCTGCCAAAGCCCCGGATCTCGATGCGATCCCCTTGCTTCAGCGACTCCGTCATGCTGTCAAAAATCGTGTTGACGACGGTCTCCGTGTCTTTCTTCGAGATATGTGGCAGCTGTTGTGCAACGCGCTCGATCAGATCACTCTTGGTCATACCGCAGGGCTCCCCCGTTTTCCCCTGTGCTCCTCTCGCGGATCAGTCGTCGTCGTCTTCCGACGACGCGCTGCGCCCGCCGAGTCGATCGAGCGCCTCTCTCGAGAGAAGATCGCCGAGCGTCGCGCTCTGGGTCCGCGACTGCGCGGCCACGCGATCGATGGCCTTGCGCTCCTCTCGATCATGGATGGCGCGCATGGACAACGCGATCTTCTGCTCCGCCGGATCGACGCGCACCACCAAGGCCTCTACTTCGTCGCCTTCCTTGACGACCTCGCGGATATCCTCGATGTCCTTGCCGACCTCCGAAGCGTAGACCAGACCCTCGATCCCCTCTTCGACCTCTACGAAGACCCCGAAGTCCGCGATGCTCGTCACCTTCCCCGTGATCTTGCTCCCGATCGGGAACTTCTCCGGGATGTCGTCCCACGGGTTTCGCAGGGTCTGTTTCACGCCGAGCGAGAACTTCTCGTTCTCCTTGTCCACCTTGAGAACGACCGCTTCGACCTCATCGCCCTTCTTGTAGAGCTCCTTCGGGTCGCGGATCTTCTTTGTCCACGAGATATCCGACACGTGGATCAGGCCGTCGATGCCGTCCTCGATCCCCACGAACACCCCGAAGTTCGTCACGTTGCGCACGATACCGCTCACCTTGGTGCCCGGCGGGTAGCGCCCTTCGAGCAACGACCACGGGTTGGGCTCGATCTGCTTCATACCGAGCGAGATCTTCCGGTTCTCCTCGTCCACGTCGAGCACGAGCACGTCCACGTCATCGCCGATCGCGACGACCTTCGAGGGGTGCTTGACGCGCTTGGTCCAGCTCATCTCGGAGATATGGATCAGTCCCTCGATGCCGGGCTCCAGCTCCACAAAGGCGCCGTAGTCCGCCAGGGAGACCACCTTCCCGTGAATGCGCAGGCCGATCGGGTAGCGAGACCCCACGTCGATCCACGGATCCGGCAGCGTCTGCTTGAGACCCAGACTCACCCGCTCGCTCTCCGGGTCGAACTTGAGCACGCGAACGCGTACCTGGTCGCCGACCTGGAACAGCTCCGAGGGATGCGCGATGCGCCCCCAGGACATGTCCGTGATGTGGAGCAGGCCGTCGATTCCGCCGAGATCGATGAACGCACCGTAATCGGTGATGTTCTTGACGATGCCCTCGACGACGAGGCCCTCCTTGAGGATTTCGAGCGTGCGCTCGCGCAGCGACTGCCGCTCCGTCTCGAGGAGCGCGCGTCGGGACAGGACGATGTTCCCGCGTCGCTTGTTGAACTTGATGATCTTGAACTTGTGCTGCTCGCCGATGATCCGATCGAGATTCCGCACCGGTCGCAGATCGACCTGGCTCCCGGGCAGAAACGCCTTGACGCCCCTCAGGCCCACAGACAACCCGCCCTTGACGCGACCGGTGATCAGCCCTTCGACGACCACGCCGTTCTCGTAGGAATCCGAGAGCTCGTCCCACACGCGCAGCCGATCCGCCTTCTCCTTCGAGAGGACGACCACGCCGTCGTCCGTCTCCATCGTCTCGATCAGAACTTCGACTTTCTGACCCGGTTCGATCCGGGCGACGCCGTCGTGATCGGCGAACTCCCAGGTGGAGATCCTGCCTTCGGACTTGCAACCGATGTCTACCAGGACGTACTCGGGATCCGCGGTGAGAACGATTCCCTCCACCACGTCCCCTTCCTTGTTGAACTTGCTGGTGCCCTCGAAAAGTGCCGCGAAGCTCTCCTCGTCTGGCACGCTGACCGCTGCGTCTGGGCTCTGTGCTTCTTCCGACATATGTACTCGTTCAGTCTCCCGATGGATCGACGTGCTTCGCTCTTGTCTGGCCTTTTTCCAGCGCCTCTTCCAGCGCTACTCGATCTCCCCGCCCCAAAGCGTCTGAAATCTTGCCGAGATCCTTCTCGAACCGAGCGATTTCTTCGGCCACCCTGCCGCGGTTCCTGAGCAAGATCTCACACCAGAGCGCGGGGTCGGCTCGGGCGATACGGATGAAATCACGGAGTCCGGGACCCGCCAAACGGAGAACGTCCTGCCCGGGCAGCCCCCCTGCAAACGCGAAAGCGATCACATGTGGGACGTGGGATAGGACAGCTGCGATGGCGTCGTGCTCCTCCGGTGCTCTTCGAACCGTAACTGCGCCAAGACACTGCCAGAATTCGTCGATCCGGTCCACTACTTGAGGGGGTTCGCGGCCCGCGGGCGTGATGATGCAGGCCGCGCCCACGAACAGGTCCGCCCGCGCATGTGCGAATCCGCTCTGATGGCCGCCCGTCATTGGGTGTGCACCCACACAGTTTTCGGGAACCGAGAGGACTCTGCGCGCCAGCTCGGCCATTGGAGCCTTCACGCTGGCGAGATCCGTGATCAGCGTCTCGGCGCCTATGTGTGGTGCCATCTCCCGGAGCACCTGCTCCATCGCCTCGATCGGGACCGCCAACAGGACGCAATCCGCCCAGCCGGCGGCCTGCACGAGCGAGACGAGCTCGATCCCGCCCGCATCTCGCAGGTTGGGATCCACTCCCCGGACCTCACCAACCACTCCGCGTTCGCGCGCGGCCAGAGCCGCCGAGCCGCCGAGGAGTCCCATCCCCACGACCGCTAGCCGGCGGAAGCTCGACGGGTTCACCGCCGCAGCTCCCTCGCCATCGCCGCCAGGAAGCGCTCGTTCTCCTCGGGCAACCCCGCCGTGACGCGCAGGTGGTTGGAGAGGCCGAAGCCGGCCATGGACCGCGTGATCACACCTTGCCGGAGCAGCGCGTCGTAGAGGGCAGTCGCGTCCTGCCCGATGTCGACCAGCAGGAAGTTCGCATCGCTCTCGGCAAAGGAGAGACCGAGCGCCTGCAGGCCCGCTTCGAGCTGGGAGAGGCCCTTGTGGGTCAGATCGCGGACCCGGCGCACGTGCTCCCGATCTCGTAGGGCACCGCGCGCGGCAGCCTGAGCCAGACTGCTGACGTTGAAGGGCTGCCTGGCCCGCGCCAGATAGCCGATCAGCTCGGGGTCGCCGACACCGTAACCCACGCGCAGCCCCGCCAGCCCGTAGATCTTCGAGAAGGTGCGCAGCGCGACGAGCGTCCGGCGACCTCGCATGTCCTGCAGCGTCTCGGGGAAGTCCGAACGCCGAACGTATTCCAGGTAGGCCTCGTCCGCGACGACCACGACGCGTTCCGGCAGGGCATCGAGCAGGGCTCGGAACGCTCCCCGCCCGATCGAGGTTCCCGTCGGGTTGTTCGGGTTGGCCAGGAACAAGAGACGGGTCCTGTCGGTGACCGCCTCGAGAAGCGCCCCGATATCGACGCGCAGCTCCGAGTCGAGAGGCACCGTGACGGGGACGGCCCCCGCGCCCTGCGTGACGATGGGGTACATGGCGAAGCTCGGCCAGGGAAAGACGGCCTCGTCTCCGGGCCCGAGAAAGCACTTGGCAAGAATCTCGAGGATGCCGTCGGAGCCCGCGGCGAAGACCAGACGTTCGGGCGCCACGTCGAGCGCCTGCGCGAGCTCCGCCCGCAGATAGTGACAGGAGTCCTCGGGGTACCGGTTGAGCTCCTCCGCTGCCGCGTACATGGACTCCAGGGCGAGCGTCGAAGGTCCGAGCGGACACTCGTTCGAGGCCAGCTTCACCGAATCGCGAATGCCCAGCTCGCGCTCGAGCTCTTCGATCGGCTTGCCGGGCTTGTAGGGCTCGAGATCCCGGATGTGAGGGTTGACCAGCTCCCGCAGCTTCATCTCGAACCCTCGGCTTGAGGGTAGCTGCCGAGCACCTTGACGAAGTCACAGCGGGGCCGGAGCTGATCGATCGCCTTGGCCACGTTGGGATCCTCGACGTGTCCTTCGAAGTCGCAGAAGAAGATGTACTCCCAGGCGCGCACGCGCGTCGGCCGCGACTCGATCCGGGTCAGGTTCACGCCGTTCTCCGCAAATGGCTGGAGGGCCTTGTAGAGGGCTCCGACCTCGTCGCGTTTGATCGAGAACAGCAGCGAGGTGATGTCGCGCGAGCTGCGTTTGGGGGGGGTCTCGCTGATCACGAGAAACCGGGTGGTGTTGTTGGGATTGTCCTCGAGATCCGAGCGCACGGTCTGCAGACCGTAGAGCTCCGCCGCGACCGGACTCGCGATCGCCGCGGCATCCTCCTCATCGACAACCCGCTCGGCGGCCTGCGCGGTCGAGTGCGTGGAGTGTTGCGGCACGTTGGCCAGGTTCAGCTCGAGCCAGTTGCGGCACTGTGCCAGTGCCTGGGGATGCGAGTAGATCACCTTGACGCGGCCAGGATCCCCGCTCTTCGAGAGCAGATTGTGGTGAACGGCGACGTGGATCTCCGCGCAGATGGTCAGCGGCGAGTCCACGAAGAGATCGAGCGTGTGGCTCACGACGCCCTCGCTCGAGTTCTCGATGGGAACGACCCCGTACTCGACGTGGCCCGACTCGACCGACTCGAAGATCTCGGCGGTCGTGGCGGCGGGCACCAGATCGGCCATCTGACCGAACTGCTGAATCGCGGCCTGGTGCGTGTAGGTCGCGGGCGGACCCAGGTAGGCGACGCGGACACCGCGTTGCAGGGCGATCGACGCCGATATGATCTCGCGAAACACGCTCCGGATGGCGCTCTGCGGAAACGGGCCCGAGTTGGTCCTCTCGAGGCGCTCGAAGATCTCGAGCTCGCGGCTCGGCACGAAGGGGGTCGAGCCCGCGGACGCCTTGAGCTTTCCGATCTCGGCGTTGCAGGTCGCCCGCCGGTTCAGGAACTCCAGGATCTGATCGTCCAGGCGATCGATCCTGTCGCGCAGCTCAGCGATCTGGTTGTCCTTGTCCGCCATCGTCCCAGGGCCCGCCGGGCCCGAATTGGGCGCGACTATACCCCAGGAGCGCTCCGGTGCCAAATGGATTTCTGAAGCAATGACGGCCTGTTATGGCCCAGAGCGGGACGGGAACGGGGGACCTCAGCGGCGTGTCGCGCGCACCGCCTCCGCCAGCCCGCCCACGAACTCGCGCGCCGCCGTCATGGCCTCGCCCGGACTGCCGGCCTCGCCGATCCGGCTCACCAGGGCGCTGCCCACGATCACACCATCGGCCAGCCGGGCCACCGTCGCGGCCTGCTCCGGCGTCGAGATGCCGAAGCCTACACAGACGGGCGTCGAGGTCACGCGCTGGATGCGCCCCACCAGCAGCGAGAGATCCCGGGGCAGCTCCCGGCGGGCTCCCGTCACGCCGGTGCTCGAGACGCAGTACACGAAGCCGCGGCTGCGAGCGGCGATCTGGACGACCCGCTCGGGCGTGCTGGTGGGCGCCACCAGCAGGATGCGGTGTACGCCGTGCGCCTCGCAGGCACTCTGCAGCTCCGGGGCCTCTTCGTAGGGCGCGTCCGCCACGATCAGGCCGTCAACCCCCGCCTCCGCGCAGTCGCGAGCGAACCGCTCCTCGCCACGCGCCAGCACGTTGTTCAGGTATCCCATGAGGATTAGCGGGGCATCCATCAGCTGACGCGCGGAGCGGCAGATCTCGAGAATCTGGTCCAGGTCCGTCTTTTGCTCGAGCGAGCGAAACGACGCAGCCTGGATGGTCGGGCCCTCGGCGATCGGATCGCTGTGCGGGACCCCGATCTCGATGATGTCCGCGCCCGCCTCCACGAGCTCGGGGATGAGGTCGGCGGTCGTACCGATGTCGGGATCTCCCGCCGTGACGAAGGGGATCAGCGCCGCACGACCGGCGGAGCGAGTCTCGACGAACACGCGGTCGATCCGGTTCACGTCTTCTTCCCGAGCAGATCTCTTGCCTCGGCGACGTCCTTGTCGCCGCGTCCCGAGAGGTTCAGGACGATCAGGCTCCCCGGCGCCCGTGCCGCCCGCTTGCGCAGCTCGGCAATCGCGTGGGCCGACTCGAAGGCCGGAATGATGCCCTCCATGCGCGCCAGATAGACGAAGGCGTCGAGCGCCTCGGCATCCGTCGCGTAGACGTACTCTGCGCGCCCACTGTCCTTGTAGAACGCGTGCTCGGGTCCGACCCCGGGATAGTCGAGACCCGCCGCGATCGAATGCGCCGGGAAGATCTGGCCGGCGTCGTCCTGCATGACGTAGGAACGGCTCCCGTGCAGAACCCCGGGGCTCCCCGCGGCCAGAGGTGCGCTGTGTCGGCCGAGCGTGAGTCCTTCGCCGGCAGCTTCGACGCCTACCATCTGCACCTGTGGTTCGTCGTAGAACGGGTGGAAGAGCCCGAGCGCGTTGCTGCCACCCCCGATGCAGGCGATCAGGATGTCGGGGAGCCGACCCTCGGCTGCCAGGATCTGTTCGCGCACCTCCTCCCCGATCACCGCCTGAAGATCGCGAACCAGACGCGGATACGGATCCGGACCGGCCGTCGAGCCGATCAGGTAGTAGGTGGTACGGACGTTGGTGGCCCAGTCGCGCAGGGCCTCGCTCATCGCGTCCTTGAGCGTGCGGCTGCCCGACTCCACGGCGTGCACCCGCGCTCCCAGCAGCTCCATGCGGAACACGTTCAGGGCCTGGCGGCGCATGTCCTCCGCGCCCATGTAGACCTCGCATTCGAGTCCGTAGCGCGCGCAGGCGGTGGCGGTCGCCACCCCGTGCTGCCCGGCGCCGGTCTCGGCGATGATGCGCCGCTTGCCCATGCGACGCGCGATCAATGCCTGCCCGATCGCGTTGTTGATCTTGTGCGCACCGGTATGCGCCAGCTCTTCGCGCTTGAGATAAACGCGGCAGCCGAGATCCTCGCTCACACGCTCCGCGAAGTAGAGGGGTGTCGGCCGACCGGCGTAGGTCCTGCGCTCCTCGCGCAGGGAATCCCAGAAGCTCGGATCCTCGCACAGCGCGTCGTAGGTCTCGCTGAGCTCCTCCACGGCGGGAACCAGGGTCTCGGGGACGAAGCGCCCCCCGTAGTCCCCGAAGTAGCCCCTCGCATCCGGGCGATCCCGGGAGTCGGACGCCGCGCGCGCAGCCTCGATGAAGGCGCGCACACGTTGTGCGGACTTGCGTCCGGGCTCCGACTCGAGCGAAGAGGAGGCGTCGACCCCGTGGGGCCTCGCTGCCCGCACCGCCGGGCCGACATTCTCCGGCGACAGACCGCCGGCGAGCCAGACACGGCGACCGCGCGAGACGAGCTCGCGCGCGAGCTCGTAGTTCCAGCTCTGGCCGCTCCCGCCACCGGAGGGGTGGTCGATGAGCAGGTCCACCTTGGGATAGCGCGCGGCTCGAGCTGGAAGCGTCGCGTCGCCCGCGAGGACCTTGATCACGGGATACGGCAGGTCGGCGACGTACTCCGGAGACTCCTCCCCGTGCAGCTGAACCGCATCCAGGGCGACACTCTCGACGAGCTCCGCGACGCGTTCGCGTGTGGCGTCTCGGAACACGCCCACGCGCAGCACGCGTCCCGCCGCCGCCCTGCTGATCTCCCTCGCACACTCGGGATCCAGGGCGCGCGGCGTGCCCTCGACGAAGTTCAAGCCGATCGCGTCCGCGCCGGCCTCGATGGCCATCCGGGCGTCGGCCACACTCGTCAAGCCACAGATCTTGACGTGCATCAGCCCACCCCCCGGAGCTTCGCGAGTGCCTCACCCGGATCGGGCTCTCGCATCAGCGCCTCCCCGACCAGGAACGCGTCGACTCCCTCGGCCTGCAGGGCGCGCAGGATCGAGGGATCGTCCAGTCCGCTCTCGCTCACGACCGTGTGCCCCATCGCGTGGGGCAAGAGCGAGCGGGTCACCGCGACGTCGGTCCGAAACGTGCGCAGATCGCGATTGTTGATGCCGATGATCGGCGCAGAAAATGCCAGCGCGCGCTCCAGCTCGGAGCGCGTGTGCACCTCGACCAGCACATCGAGGCGCGTCTCGGCAGCGGCAGCCGACAGATCTCGCAGCTGCGCGTCGTCCAGCGCCGCGACGATGAGCAGTACGGCGTCCGCTCCCGCGGCCCGAGCCTCCAGCAGCTGGATCGGATCGATGACGAAGTCCTTGCGCAGGACCGGCAGTGCGCAGGCGGCGCGCGCGGCGCGGAGGTCGTCGAGGCTGCCTTGAAAGAACTCGCTGTCGGTGAGCACCGACAGCGCCGTGGCACCCCCGGCCTCGTAGGCTGCGGCCACGCGGGCAGGATCGGCGTCGGGCCGGATCGCTCCCCGCGAGGGCGAGGCGCGCTTGAACTCCGCGATCACGCGGGGCTCCGCGCCCGTCCGTAGCGCCTCCCCAAATCCGCGCGGGGGATCCGCGGCCGCCGCGCGTTCGGACAGGACCGACTCCCCGAACCTGCGGTGCAGCTCGGCCACGTGCCTTGCCTTCTGCGCGAGGATCTCCTCTAGGATGCTCACAGCGACGCCTCCTCGCCGCGGGTGAAGGCGACGAAGGCCGCCAGCAGGCGTTCCGCCTTGCCGGAGTCGATGGTCTCACCCGCGAGCTGGATTCCCTCGCCCAGATTCGCGACACGCTCCGCAACGCAGAATCCGGCCGCCGCGTTCAGGAGCACCACGTCGCGTCTGGGCCCGCGCTCGCCGGAGAGGATTGCGCGCGCGATCTCCGCGTTCTCGTCGGCGTCGCCTCCGACGAGGTCCTCGGGGTTTGCCGTCGGAACGAACTCGCCCGCTCGCAGCGTCCGCTCCTGGGTCGGTCCCCCCTCGAAGGCGAGCACGCGCGTCGCGGCACAGGTAGAGATCTCGTCCAGGCCATCCTCCCCGTGCACGACCCAGGCCCGCGTCGCTCCGAGCTCGACCAGAGCCTGCAGCGTGATCTCCATCTGGCCCGGCACGGCCACGCCGACGACCTGCCTCCGCACCCGCATCGGGTTGGTGAGCGGCCCGAGCCGATTGAAGATCGTGCGGATGCCCAGGCCCGAGCGGATCGGCGCCACGCGCGCCATGGCGGGGTGACACGCACGTGCGAAGAGAAAACCGATCCCCACCTCCAGCACGGACTGCGCCATCAAATCCGGCGGCGCATCCAGATCGACACCGAGCGCTTCGAGCACCTCGGCGCTGCCGCAGCGACTGCTCGCGGCCCGGTTGCCGTGCTTGGCGACGGGCACGCCGGCGCCCGCGACGACCAGAGCCGCGAGCGTCGAGATATTGAAGGTGTTCGAGCCGTCGCCGCCGGTCCCGCAGGTGTCGATCGCGTCCGGGGGTGCATCCGGAAGCTGGAGGGCGAGCTCGCGCATGGCCTCGGCGGCTCCGATCACCTCATCGACGCTCTCGCCCCGCGTGCGCAGCGCGGCGAGCAGACCGGCGATCTCGAGCTCGTTGCCATCGCCCGCCATGATCGCGCGCACCAGCTCGCTGGCCTCTGATCGCTTCAGAACCTCCCCGGAGACCACCCGCTCGAGTAGCTCGTGAATCACGCCGCGAGCTCCTGTCCCGCCGCGAGCTTCAAGAAGTTTCCGAGGAGCGCCTTGCCGGCGTGCGTGAGGATCGATTCGGGATGGAACTGGACCCCCACGACCAGGTGCTCCGCGTGACGCAATCCCATGATCTCCCCATCCTCCGCCTCGGCGGTGCGGACAAGCTCGGAGGGCAGCGAGTCCGCCTCCACTGCGAGCGAGTGATAGCGCGTCGCCTCGAAGGGATTCGGAAGGCCCGTGAAGACCCCACGACCATCGTGCGAGATCAGCGAGGTCTTCCCGTGCATGAGCCGCTTTGCGGCCATCACGCGCCCACCAAATGCGGTGGCGATCGACTGATGCCCGAGGCAGACGCCCAGGATCGGCAGCTTGCCCGTGTAGTGGCGAACCGCCTCGACACTGATGCCCGCCTCGTTCGGCGTGCACGGACCCGGCGAGATCACGAGCGCCTCCGCACCGCGCTCGCCGAGCTCGACGACAGCGATGGCGTCGTTCCGGACCACATCCGAGGAAGCTCCGATCTCGCCCAGGTACTGGACCAGGTTGTAGGTGAACGAGTCGTAGTTATCGATGATGAGAACCCTCATGCGCCCTCGCCACGACTCGCGAGCTCGATCGCCTGCAAGGGTCCCCGAGCCTTGTGCAGGGACTCCTGATATTCGAGCTCGGGATCGGAATCCGCAACGACACCGCCTCCCGCCTGGACGTAGATCTGGTCGTCCTTGATCAGCAGCGTGCGTATCGCGATACACATGTCCATGTTCCCGTGATAGTCGATGTAGCCGATACTCCCGCCATAGAGTCCCCGACGCTCCGGCTCGAGCTCCTCGATGATCTCCATCGCGCGAATCTTGGGCGCGCCGGTCAGCGTCCCCGCCGGAAACGTCGCGCGCAGCAGATCGATCCACTCGCAGTCCGGCTTCAGCTTGCCGCGGATATTGGAGACGATATGCATCACGTGAGAGTAGCGTTCGATGACCTGGAACTCGTCCACCTCTACCGACCCGATCTCCGCCACGCGCCCGATGTCGTTCCGCCCCAGATCCACCAGCATGACGTGCTCCGCCAGCTCCTTTGGATCCGCGAGCAGCTCGGCCTCGAGCTGGCGGTCCTGCTCGGGAGTCTCACCGCGCGGCCGCGTACCCGCGATCGGGCGCAGCTCGATCGTATCCCCCTCGAGCCTCACCAGGACTTCGGGCGAGGAGCCGACCACGACGTGGTCGGCACAGCGCAGGAAGAAGAGGTATGGCGACGGATTGAGAACGCGCAGCTGGCGATAGATGAACAGGGGGTCTGCCTCCAGCGGAACCCTGAGTCGCTGAGAGGGAACCACCTGGAAGATATCCCCCGCCCGGATGTAGGCCTTTGCCTTCTCCACCAGCTCGTGATAGCGCTCTCGCGTCGTGTTCGAGCGGACCTCGGGCCCTTCGCTGCCGGTCTCGCGATCGCTGCGCTCCAGTGGATTGGTCGGGGTGCGAAGGGGCTGGGCGAGGCGTTCCAGAACGCGGTCGATCTCTCGCTGCCCGCGCGCGTACGCGTCGTCGGGATCCTCTCCATCGCCTGTCGCTACCGGGTGGATGATCATCAGCCGCTGTCGCTTGCGGTCGTGGACGAGCACGGTCCGCGGGATCGTGAAGTAGCAATCCGGGATCCCCAGCGTGTCGGGATTCTCCTCGGGCAGTTGCTCGACGTAGCGCACCCAGTCATAGCTCACGTAGCCGACCGCCCCGCCGGCAAAGCGCGGCAGCCCCGGAAGCTCTACCGGTCGCAGCTCCGCGAGCAGGGTACGCAGATAGTTCAGGGGGTCCACCGAGCGGTCCATGGGAAGCTCGATCGTCTCGCGCTCATCGCCCCGTCGGATCTCGACCCGCCCAGCCCGGGCCGTCAGCACTGCGCGCGCACCGATGCCGATGAAGCTGAAGCGGCCCCAGTGCTCTTCGCCCTCGGCGGATTCGAACAGGAACGCCGTCTCGCCGTCATCGACTTTCAGGAACGTCGCGAGCGGCGTGTCGAGGTCGGCTAGGACCTCGCGTACGAGCGGAACAAACGCCCCGCCAACTGCGAGGGCCCGGAAGGTAGCGAGATCGGGCCGGACCATGGAACTGACCTCATGGCGGCGGAATTTCCCACACCGGCCGCCCAGAGTCAACTACCGGACGTCGTGGGAGCCCTCCAGCTCGTAGCCGAACAGCTTGGCGCGGCGACCGAAGCCCATCAGGTTGAGCACGATGACGAAGCGCGTCTCTCTCGGACGCGTGGCGTGCTCGATCGCCGCGATGAGATCCCAGCAGCCGCACTCCGAGAGCAGCGCCACGCCCGCACGGGCCGACCCGTTGGAGTCGCTCTGCAGGGTCGTGTAGCCCAGCGCGAACAGGCGGATGCGCCGCGAGACGTCGAGCTCCATATCGAAATTGAGCTGCTTGACGCTGCTGCCGGTTCGGAACTCCTCGAAGATGTCGTCGTCGCGCTGGAAGTTCTCGAAGCCCAGCGACGGGTCCCGCAGGTACCGGTAGCGCAGGCGCAGATGTCCTCTCGAGCCCAGCCAGGAGACAGCGGCTTCCACATCCTCGAGCTCGCTCTCTTCCGGATCGAATCCGATATCGAAGTTGAACGACCAGTTCGGGACGGGCTGGTAGGTACCCACGGCAAAGAGCCGCGTCTGCTCCTCCGCCAGGAAGTCGTAGCCCGATCCGATGGTCAGCTTGGCGATCTGGCGACCTTCGTTCCCCGACGTGGAGAAGAAGCGGTTCACGAGCTGCGCGAGCAGGAAGCGCTCGTCGGGCAGGCGATCGCTCGGGTTGCGCGTCAGGATGCGCAGGTCGCCATCGATCAGGCGACGCAGACGAACGTTCGAGGCCGGAATGAAGAGGGGGTTGTTCCTCTGGCTCGGCGTCGAGAGGAACGCGAACCCCAGGCGCGGCTCCATCACGTGTCGAACGCCGCCTCCAATGCCCAGATCTTTCGCCAGGCGCGTGCGCGCCTCGAAACGCCCCGTCCAGACCCCGCGACGTTCCGATGAGCCCTCCTCCGGTACGTAGTAGGTCTCTCTGTAGCCGACCTCACTCAGCGTCTCGATCACACCGAGACGCAGGGGCATGTACGCGCGCGGGTAGATATCGAAGCGATGACCGTGGTCGGCCAGCAGCTCGCCTTCCTGGAAGATCAAATCCCCCTCCGAGAACTGATCCCCGGTCCGCGGATCCCCGGTCGGACCCACCTTATTGTCATCGTGGTTATCTGGGGCCCCAAATTCACCCGAAGGGTTGGGCTCGTGGGAATCGAAGAGCCCGTCCTGCCCGGTGTCGAAGAAGAGCCCGCCGACGGTGGGGTTCCCACCGATCCGACTTCTGCTCTCGGCCTGATCGAAGTAGTCGTAGCGGCTCTCGACGGAGAACCGCAGGGGCGATCCAGCGAGGCGGCGGGGCAGTGTGGCTACGCGCAGCTCGGGCAGTCGCTGTAGAAAGAAATCGTCCCGATCGAGGTCGTTGGGACTCTGCATGTCGTCCATCAGGGACAGCTCGACGCCTCCGTAGAGCGCGTCGCGCGCGTAGCTA
>JAUXJB010000043.1 GCA_030624945.1 Deltaproteobacteria bacterium
AGGATGAAGAGCCCCAGCGTGCAGACGACGGGGGCGTAGCGCTGCCACTCGGGGCCGATCGCGGCCTCCATCTGACCGCCCATACCCTCCAGCAGGATCTCGAGGAAGTTTCGCAGCGTCGGCTTCTGGGAGGGGACGAGACCGGGATCCCTGCGGAGACCCGCCGAGACGGCGAGCCCCATCAGGGCGAGCACCACGAGCGTGAGGATCAGGGTCGCTACGGGCGCCGCAATGTAACCCTCGACCTGGTCGAAGAGCGTGGGAAGGTGCGGCACGGCCTAGAGCTCCCCCGTTCCGGGGAGCCGGGACACCGCGAAGCCGTGCCAGAGAACCGCCGCAGCGGCCGTCGAGAGACCGACGAGCAGCGCGATCGGGTTCACGGGCAGGGTGATCAGAACCGCGGCGACCACGCCCAGCAGAATCAGCCAGCGCGCCTGAAGCAGCAGAGCGACCCCCAGGCGCAAGCCCCCGCCGGGAGGGCGACCGGCTGCGAGAGCGAGCAAGCTCGCCACGCTTCGCTCCAGCGCCCTCAGGTTCACGACCTGGATCCCTCCGCCCAGCGCAACGCTCGCGCTGGCGCGCCATCCATACGGAAAGGAGGCAATGAATGCAACTGCGAGGACGAAGAGGTGCTTCTGGGGAAGCGTTGGGGGCGTGGCAATCAATCCTCGAACTCCCGCGACTTTCGCGCATCGCCCTCAGAGGAACTCTCCGCTGAGGAGTCCCCCGGAGGCTCCGCCTGCGCCGCGAAACGAACGACCGTGCGAATACCGGCCGCAAACCCGAACAACAGGAACACCAGCAAGAAGACGGGCGACGTCCCGAGCCAGCGGTCGAGATAGTACCCGAGCCCCACACCGACGACAACGCTCCCTCCGAGCTGAAGGCCAAGCTCGAGCGCCGCCCCGAGCGCGGATGCCGAGCGTTGAGACCCCCGGGCCAAGCTACGCGACCTTCTTGAACGCCTTGCGTGCGGCCTCCAACGTGAGCTCGATCTCCTCGTCCCCGTGAGCGGTGGTGAGGAACAGGACCTCGAAGCCGGAGGGCGCGAGGTAGATGCCCTGCTCGAGCATCGCGTGGAAGAACGCCTTGAAGCGCTCGTGGTCCGCAGCGCAGACATCGGCGTAGTTGCGGATCGGAGGGCGACGGAAGAAGAACCCCGCGATGCCACCCATGAAGTCACTGGTGAACGGGATCTCGACCTCGTCCGCGAGCTTCTGCAGGCCCTGCGCGAGGCTTTGCGAGCGGGCTTCGAGGCTCTCGAACGTCCCCTTCCTCGACAGCAGGTCGAGCACCGCCAGGCCGGCGGCCGTCGCCAGCGGGTTGCCCGAGAGGGTTCCCGCCTGAAAGATCGGGCCCTCGGGCGCGATCTTCTGCATGAGGGCGCGCTTCCCGCCGTACGCTCCGACGGGCAGCCCTCCCCCGATCACCTTTCCGAAGGTGGAGAGGTCGGGGAGGATCCCGAACCGCCCCTGCGCACCCGAAAGGCCCAGGCGAAACCCGGTGATGACCTCGTCGAAGATCAACACGCTCCCGTAGGTGTCGCAGAGCTCACGCAGGCCGGTCAGAAAACCCGGCTGCGGGCGCACCATGCCCATGTTCGCCGCCACGGGCTCCACGATGATCGCCGCGATCTCCTCCGTTCTCTCCACGAAGACCGCCTTCACCGCGTCGAGGTCGTTGTATGGGACGACGAGCGTGTCGGCCACGGCGGCGGCGGGCACGCCGTCCGTCCCGGGAATCCCCAGGCTCGCGACCCCCGATCCCGCTGCGGCCAGCATCGCGTCGGGGTGACCGTGGTAGCACCCCTCGAACTTGACCACCTTGTCGCGGCCCGTCGCCCCGCGCGCGAGCCGCAGGGCGCTCATCACCGCCTCGGTGCCGGAGTTGACCAGGCGCAGCATCTCCACCGAGGGAACCAGCTCGGTGACCCGCTCCGCCAGCAAGACCTCGGCTTCGGTCGGCGCGCCAAAGCTCGTTCCGCGCGCGGTCGCGCTGCGCACCGCCTCGACTACGACGGGGTGCGCGTGACCGACGATGATCGGCCCCCAGGAAGCCACGTAGTCGATGTAGCGGTTGCCGTCCTCGTCCTCGATGCGCGCGCCCTTCGCCTGCTTGATGAAGCGCACGGTGCCGCCCACCGACCCGAAGGCCCGCACGGGGCTGTTGACGCCCCCGGGGATCACGACCCGGGACCGCTTCATCAGCTTTCTGGAGCGCTGCGTCCGCACGCGTCAGGAATTCGCCGGGCTGTCGGCGGATACCTCCTCGGTATCCGCGATCCGCGCGACCGAAACCACGCGCTCTCCAAGGGCGGTTTCCATCACGCGTACCCCCTGGGTGTTGCGCCCCATTGTGGGAATCCCGCCTGCGCGCATGCGGATCACCTTGCCCGCATCGGTCACCACCATCACCTCGTCCTCGTCCGCGACCTGCACGATGCCGACGACCGGGCCGTTGCGGGAGGTGGTCTTGATCGTGATGATCCCCTGCCCGCCGCGGTTCTGCTCGCGGTACTCATCGAGCAGCGTGCGCTTGCCGAAGCCCTGCTCGGTCACCGTCAGGATCGTGCGGCCGCGCTCCAGCACCTCCATCCCCACCGCCGTATCTCCCGGACGCGCGGCGATCGCCCGTACGCCCGCGGCGTTGCGTCCCATGGGCCGTACCTGCGACTCCGCGAAGCGAATCGCCTTGCCCCCCTGCGTGGCGACCAGGATCTCGGCGTCGCCGCGCGTTCGGACCGCCCCGATCAGCTCGTCGCCCTCGTGGATGTTGATCGCGATGATCCCACCGCGGCGCGGGCTCGAGTACGCCTCGAGGGCGGTCTTCTTGATCGTCCCGAAGCGCGTGGCGAGAACCACGTAGCCACCTTCGGCGAAGTTCCGGACCGGCAGCACCGCAGAGACCCGCTCCCCGCTGCCCAGGTGCAGGAGGTTGGCCAGCACCTTGCCGCGTGCGCCGCGCGACAGCTCCGGCAGCGCGAAGACCTTGAGCCAGTGGACCCTCCCGAGGTTCGTGAAGCAGAGCAGCGAAGCGTGGGTCGAGGCCACGAAGAGCCGGGTGACGAAGTCCTCCTCGCGCGTCGTCGTCGCGACCTTGCCTTTCCCCCCGCGCCGCTGGGCGCGGTAGACGGCGGGCGGGTGGCGCTTCGCGTAGCCCAGGTGGCTGATGGTCACGACCATGTCCTCGTCGCGGATCAGATCCTCGGCCGTGAGATCCTCGACCTCTGCCGCCAGCTCGGTGCGGCGCGGGTCTGCGTAGCGCTCGCGGAGCTCCCTGAGCTCCTCGATGATGATGTCGGTGATCATCTCCTCGCTGGCGAGCAGGGCCTTGAGGTCCTCGATCTTGCCGCGAACCTCCTCGAGCTCCGCGAGGATCTTCTGACGCTCCAGAGCGGTCAATCGTTGCAGGCGCAGCTCCAGGATCGTCTGGGCCTGACGCTCGGAGAGCTCGAAGCGATCGACGAGCCCCGCGCGCGCGACCGCCGGGCTCTCGCTCTCGCGAATGAGCGCGATCACGGCGTCGAGGTTGTCGAGCGCGGTGGCAAATCCCTCGAGGATGTGAGCGCGCTCCTCGGCCTGGCGCAGATCGTAGGCCGCGCGCCGCCGCACCACCTCACGGCGAAAGTCGAGAAAATGCTCGAGCAGCTCGACCAGGCCCAGCGTGCGGGGACGGTTGTTGACGAGCGCCACCATGTTCACGCCGAAGGTCGACTGCATGGGCGAGAGCTTGTAGAGCAGGTTCAGGATCACCTGGTCGTCGGCATCCTTCTTCAGCTCGATCACGATCCGCATGCCGCGACGGTCGGACTCGTCGCGAATGTCGCTGATCCCGTCGATCCTGCCGTCCCGAACCAGGTCGGCGATCTTCTCGATCATCGACGCCTTGTTGACCATGTAGGGGATTTCGCTCACGACGAGGCCTCTGCGACCTGCCCGCACCTCCTCCAGCTCCGTTCGGGCGCGCACGGTGAGCAGACCGCGACCGGTCCGGTAGGCCGAGCGGATCCCGGCCATTCCACAGATCATTGCGCCCGTGGGGAAGTCCGGCGCCGGCAGCTTCTCCATCACCTCGTCAAGCGTGGCCTTGGGATCGCGCGCGAGCAGGGTGAGAGCGTCCACGACCTCGCCCAGGTTGTGCGGCGGGATGTTCGTCGCCATGCCCACCGCGATCCCGGAGGAGCCGTTCACCACGAGGTTGGGAAGGCGTGTGGGCAGCACCACGGGCTCTTGCCGCGTGGTGTCGTAGTTGGGAACGAGGTCCACCGTGTCGCGATCGAGGTCGGCCAGCACCTCGGCGGCGATCCGCGAGAGGCGCGCCTCGGTGTAGCGCATCGCGGCTGGCGGATCGCCGTCGATCGAGCCGAAGTTGCCCTGGCCGTCGACCAGCGGGTAGCGCAGAGCGAACGGCTGGGCCAGACGCACGATAGAGGGGTATACGGATTCCGTGCCGTGCGGGTGGTAGTTGCCCGAGACGTCGCCGGCGATCTTCGCGCACTTTCTGTGCGGGCGATCCGCGCCGAGATTCAGGTCGTTGAACGTGACGAGGATGCGGCGTTGCGATGGTTTGAGACCATCGCGCACGTCCGGAAGTGCCCGGCTGACGATGACGGACATCGAGTAATCGAGAAACGAGCTGCGCATCTCGTCCTCGATGTTGACCGGGATTGGCGGGTTCGGCGGGGGGCTCTCCGGCATGTCGACCGCGTCCGACATGACTCCCGTTAGATATCCAGGTTGACGACGTTGAGCGCGTTGGTCTCGATGAACTCCTTGCGGGGCTCGACGTCGTCTCCCATCAGGATGCTAAAGGTTCGATCGGCCTCGACTGCGTCATCCACGCGTACCTGAAGCAGGGTGCGCGTCTCCGGATCCATCGTGGTCTCCCACAGCTGGTCGGGATTCATCTCACCGAGACCCTTGTAGCGCTGGATCTGCTGGCCTCGGCCCCCGATATCCAGCAGGCGCCTCAGCAGGTGTCGGGCCGTCGGAACCTCCTCGGATGTCTCGCCGACCAGCAGACGATAGGGCATGAAGCCCTGCGAGCTCGTCTGCTCCCCCAGCTCGAGAAAGCGCTGATAGTCCGGGGACTCCAGCAGATCGTTGTCGAGCGCAACAATCCGCACCACACCCGACTGCGGGTTCAGAGATCTCACTGTGGGCTTCCAGACACCGTGCTCCGCGTCGGGAGACCACTCGATGTCGACCGGCAAGATCTCCGGATACGCGGTCTCGAGATAATCCATCATCCGCCGCTCGATCTCGTCGCGGGCGAACGAATCGCCCGCTCGGTCCGCGCTCGTGAGCCCCGCCCCCAGGGCCGCTGCCTCGATGATCCGCGCGTCGATCCCGCGGCGCTCCATGGAGACCGCGATCAGCTCGCATCTCTGCGCCTCACGCATGAGCTCGCGCAGGTCCTCCTTCGCGATCGCCGTGTCGCGACCCGAGGGGAAGACCTGCGAGCCATCCAGGCCAGCGTCGAGCAGGTACTGCGAGAGCTCGCCATTGCTCTGGATGTAACGCTCGCGCTTGCCCTTCTTGACCCTGTAGAGCGGTGCCTGAGCCAGATAGAGGTAGCCCCTGCTGATCAGCTCGGGCATGTGCCGGAAGAAGAACGTCAACAGCAGGGTCTGGATGTGCGAGCCATCCACGTCGGCATCGCACATGATGATGACCCGATGGTAGCGGACCTTGTCCACCTCGAAGTACTGGCCAATACCGGCGCCGAGCGCCGAGATCATCATCTGGATCTCGTTGTTGGAGAGCATGCGATCCAGCCGGGCCTTCTCCACGTTCAAGAGCTTGCCCCGGATGGGCAGGATCGCCTGATTCGTCCGGTCCCGGCCCTGCTTCGCGGAGCCGCCCGCGGAGTCCCCCTCCACGATGAAGAGCTCCGAATTGGCGGGGTCGCGCTCCTGGCAGTCGGCCAGCTTGCCCGGCAGATTCGCGTCGGCCAGAGCTCCCTTGCGGCGGGTCAGCTCGCGGGCCTTGCGCGCCGCCTCCCGCGCGCGCATGGCCTCGGTACACTTGCCCACGATCAGCTTGGAGATGGCAGGAGTTTCCTCGAAGTAGCTGCCGAGCTGATCGCTGACCAGGTTGGCCACCAGTCCCGTCAGCTCGCTGTTTCCGAGCTTGGACTTGGTCTGCCCCTCGAATTGCGGGTGGGAGAGCTTCACGCTCACCACCGCGGCGAGTCCCTCGCGCGAGTCCTCGCCCAGCAGCGTCTCCTTGCCCGACCCGTTCTTCTGAATCCAGCGATTCAGCGTCCGGGTCATCGCGTTCCGGAAGCCCGCCAGGTGGGTGCCGCCCTCGATGGTGTTGACGTTGTTCGCAAAGCTGAAGACGATCTCGTTGTAGCCCTCGTTGTACTGGAGGGCGATCTCGATCCGCACATCGGTGGTCACCGTGCCGTCGGCCGTGCTCTGTTCGTACTGCCGGTCGCCGCTCAGGAAGATCGGTGGGTGGATCGGCGACTTGCTGCGGTTGATGTACTCGACGAAGGAGACGATCCCACCCTCGTAGTGGAAATCGTGCTCCTTCCCGCTCCGCTCGTCGACCAGCTGAATGCGCACGCCCGCGTTCAGGAACGAGAGCTCGCGCAGGCGCTGGGCCAGCGTGTCGAAGCTGTAGACCGCGCTCTCGAAGATCATGGGGTCCGGATGGAAGGTGACCTTCGTGCCCGTCTTCTCGGTGGTACCGACGGAGTGGAGATCCACCTGAGGCACGCCCCGCGCGTAATCCTGGCGCCACACTCCGCCGTTGATCTTGACCTCCAGCTCGAAGCGGTCCGAGAGCGCGTTGACGCAGGAGACGCCCACCCCGTGAAGCCCGCTCGAAACCTTGTAGGCCTTGTTGTTGAACTTCCCCCCGGCGTGGAGGGTCGTCATGACAACCTCGGCAGCGGGGCGACCCTCGCTCTCGTGGAGATCGACGGGGATGCCCCGCCCGTTGTCCTCGACGGTCACCGAGTTGTCGGTGTGAATGACGACGCGGATCGTGTCGCAGACCCCCGCGACGGCCTCGTCGATGGAGTTGTCGACGACCTCGTACACGAGGTGATGGAGACCGGCCGGTCCGGTCGAGCCGATGTACATGGCCGGCCGCTTGCGAACCGGCTCGAGACCCTCCAGGACCTCTATGGAGCGAGCATCGTATACACTCATAGGTGGTGGGAACCTTCAGCATCTGCGGGGGTGAGTTGTGCGCGAACTGTCAAAAAAGCAGCTCGGGCGCGAGACCCTCCCACAGCCTGGAAGACCCGGATCTTCGGGGGCGCCCTTGTCTCGCAAGGTGCTGCAATCGCTAAGTAAACTAGCGAATTCCCCGCCCGAAGCTACAGCCTCATGGGCATGACCACGGCGACCTGATCGGGGTCGTCGGCAGGCCGGAACTGGGCCGGCGAGAGCGGCTCCGAGAGCTCGATCACCACCTCCTTGCTGCCCATGGCGCCCAGGGCGTCGAGGACGTAGCGGGCGTTGAAAGCGCTCTCGAAGGCGCTCCCGGAGTAGTCCACGGGTAGCCCTTCGCGGGCCTCGCCGAGCTCGGGACTACTGGCTTGGAGCTCCAGACGACCATCCGCCAGCGCGAACCGGAACCCTCGTGAGCGCTCGTGAGCCACCAGCGACATCCTGCGAACCGCATGGGCCAGACGCTCCCGCTCCAGGACAATCCGGACCTTGTGGTCGCTGGGGAGGATCTGGCGGAAGTTCGGGAACTCGCCGTCGATCAGGCGGGTCGTCAGCAACAGATCCGGGCGCCGGAGAATCAGGAACCCCTCGCCCATCCCGATCTCGAGCGCGCCGTCGGTCTCGTCACAGAGCTTGCGGATCTCGGCCATGCCCTTCCGGGGGACGATGATGCCCTTGTCGAGGAACTCGACCTCGGACGGGAGCGACTTCTCGATCTTGGCCAGGCGATGCCCATCCGTAGCCACGAAGCGGACCTTGGCGTCCTCCGCCCGCTCGATGTAGACGCCGTTCAGGTTGTAGCGGGTCTCGTCCGTCGAGGTCGCGTAGAGGGTTCCGTCGATCATCTCGGCCAGCAACGAGGCCTCGAGGGAGACGAAGTTCACGCCCTCGGCCCCGGGGATTGTCGGGTACTCCTCCGGGGAGATGGCGAGCAGGGAGAAATGGGCAGGACCGCACTCGATGCCGACGCGGGAGCCATCCTCGGTGGAGAGCACGACATTGTTCTCATCGAGCTCCCGAACGATCTCGTGCAGCTTCTTGGCCCCGAGAGTGAGCGAGCCCTCGGTCTCGACGCGGGCGGATATGGTCGCGACGAATCCTACCTCGAGGTCCGTTGCGGCCAGCTCGATGCTCTCTCCACGAGCCTCGATCAAGGCATTGGCGAGGATCGGCAGGGTCCCTCGACGCTCGACGATGGCTTGGATTCTGGCGAGTCCCGAGAGTAGGTCGGTGCGGTCGATATTGAGTTTCATCTCTCTGTTTCTCTTTCTGAGAGGTTAAGCGAAGAAAAGAGTAGTAGTAGTAGCGCCGCGGAAAATCTGGGATGCGATCCAACAGGCGCAGCTCGACAGGACTATTTCTTCACATTATACCGGTGGGAAGGGGTGGAGAAGCGGTTGGTATTCGAGAGAATCGTGCCGCCGACAGGGTTCTCCACCCGCTATCCACTCTCTTCTGACCGGCGCAGGAGCTCCTTTTCGAGAAGTGCTACCGCCGATCGCAAGGCGACGCTCTCGTTGAGACGCTGCCGGGTAAGGCGGACGGAGTGGAGTGCCGTCGTGTGGTGCCGCTCGAAACGACGTCCTATTTCGGGATACGAGAGGCCGCAGTGTTGTCGGAGCAGGTACATGGCGATCTGTCGGGGCCCGGTGATACGTCGGCTGCGAGTGCTCGAGCGCAAGTCGCGTTGGCGCAGGTTGAAGTGACGGGCGACGGTGGAGATCACCTCTTCGGGGGCGACTCTGAGGGGATGGCGCGACGCGTCGTCGAGCAGGTGGCGCACGACCTCGAGATCGGACAGTCCGCTGCGGCAGCTCGGGTGTGTCAGGAGGCGCGTCAGAACGGAGTCGATGCGTTGCAGATCCGCGCGCAGCTTGCCCGCCAGAAACGTGGCGACTTCCGGCTCGGCCTGGACTTGCCAGCGTCGGATACGGTCCAAGATGATCGCGACCCGCGTCTCCCACTCAGGCGCGATCAGTTCGAGCGCCGTTCCGGATCGGATACGCCCGCGCAGCGGCTCCATCAGGTCCAGCATCCGTTCGGCGGACTTGGAGACGGAGAACACGACGGGAACCTCTGCTAGCGTGCTCAACGCTCGCACCAGCTCGTCCTGTGTTGCCTCTCGTCCGGCGAGATCCTGGATGTCGTCGAGGATCAGGGCCGAGGCACCTGCGAGGCGAGCTCGGAATTCGGGCAGCCCGTGGTTCCAGATCGCGCCGATCAGCTCGAGCGAGAGCTCCTCGGCGGAGCGAAATATGACCTCCCCCGTCGGATTTCTGCGGTCGAGTTCGCCGGCGATGGCTCGCAGAAGGTGTGTCTTTCCGGACCCGCGGGGTCCAGAAACGAAGAGCGAGGTCTTGGCGCGCAAGCGCCCGCTCGCGAACTCCGAAGCCAGCTCGAGTGCCGATTGGTTCGAGGGGCTCGTGATGAACGAATCGAACGAATAGCTCGAGTCCGTCTCGAGCGTCCCGGCGACCTCGAGCGGAACGAGCGCCAGCTCTACCGCTCCGCTCGTCGCCTCGTCAAGAGCCGCTCCAAGCAACGAGAGTGAACCCTCTGCAACCCAGCTGCGTATGCACGCCGCGTCGATCGCCACACGCAGCGTGTGCGTCGAGAGATCGAGGCAGCGGGTGTCGTGAGCGAGGTCACGTCGCATGCGCAGCGGTAGGCGCCCGGGCTCGCCCTCCAACAGGGAGCTCCAAAGCGCTTCGGCTTCTCGCAGTGAGGAT
>JAUXJB010000270.1 GCA_030624945.1 Deltaproteobacteria bacterium
AGAGACGTGGAGGCCTACGACCACTTCCTGACGACGCACCTCCTGCACCACCCCGCGGTGGCCTCGGCCAGCTCGAGCTTCGCCCTAAAGCAGATCAAATACACCACCGCGCTGCCACGGGAGTCGAGCTAGTGCCCTCGCCTGTATCGGCGAAGGGATAGACTTCGGGGTGGAGGAATCGTGAGCAGCGAAGCCCCGCACCTCGATCCCGTTTGCGGAATGACGGTGAAGCCGGACGGGCCGCACCGGCATCTGCACGCCGGTGTCGAGTACCGGTTCTGTGGCGAGGGGTGTCTCGTGAAGTTCCGGGCGGATCCGGATCGCTACCTGGGTGGATCGCCCGAGCCCGCTCCGGCGAACGCGCTCTACACCTGCCCGATGCATCCCGAGGTGGTGCGCTCGGAGCCCGGTCCGTGTCCGATCTGCGGCATGGCGCTGGAGGTGCAGGGCATCTCTCTCGAGGAGGCACCGGACCCGGAGCTCGAGATGATGACGCGGCGCTTCTGGATCGGGCTGGGGCTGACCGCGCCGGTGTTCCTGATCGCGATGTCCGAGATGCTGCCGGGCCAGCCGCTTCACACCTCGCTGGGAGCCGGCCTCCTGGCCTGGCTGCAGCTCGGCCTCTCGACACCGGTCGTGCTGTGGTGTGGGTGGCCCTTCTTCGAGCGGGGCTGGACCTCGCTAGTCACGCGCAACCTGAACATGTTCACGCTGATCGCGCTGGGTACGGGAGCCGCCTACCTCTACAGCGCGCTCGCCGTGCTGGTCCCCGGCATCTTCCCCGCGTCGTTTCGCGGCGAGACCGGCGAGGTCGCGGTCTACTTCGAGGCAGCCGCGGTGATCGTGACCCTGGTCCTCCTGGGACAGATCATGGAGCTGCGCGCGCGGAGTCGAACCGGCGCGGCGATTCGCGCGCTGCTCGGACTCGCGCCCAAGTCTGCCCGGCGTGTTCTCGACGACGGGAGCGAGCAGGACGTTCCGCTCGACCAGGTGCACGTGGGCTACCGGCTTCGCGTCCGGCCCGGCGAGAAGGTTCCGGTGGATGGCCGCGTGCTCGAGGGGACCAGTGCCCTCGACGAGTCGATGGTCACGGGCGAGTCGATCCCCGTCGAGAAGCAGCCCGGCAACCGCGTGATCGGAGCTACGGTGAACGGAACGGGCTCGCTCGTCATCGAGGCGGAGCGCGTCGGGGCGGAGACACTCCTGTCGCAGATCGTGGCGATGGTTGCCGAGGCCCAGCGGAGCCGGGCTCCGGTCCAGAAGCTCGCGGACGTGGTGGCGGGCTACTTCGTGCCCGCTGTGGTGGCCTCGGCGTTGATCGCGTTTCTCGTATGGGCCGCCGTCGGTCCCGAGCCCCGCCTGGCGCATGCGCTGATCAACGCGGTCGCCGTGCTGATCATCGCCTGCCCGTGTGCCCTGGGTCTGGCGACTCCCATGTCGATCATGGTGGCCACCGGGAAGGGCGCCACGCTGGGCGTGCTCTTCAAGAACGCGGAGGCCATCGAGCTGCTGCGCAAGGTCGACACGCTCGTCGTGGACAAGACGGGCACGCTCACGGAGGGGAAGCCGAAGCTCGTCTCCGTCGTTCCGGCGTCCGGCTTCGAAGAGCGAGAGCTCCTGCGGCTTGCGGCGAGCCTCGAGCGCGGCAGCGAGCACCCGCTCGCGGCGGCCATCGTCGGGGGCGCGCAGGACAAGGGCGTCGATCTCATCTCCGCCGAGGATTTCGCGTCGCGGACCGGGAGGGGGGTCACGGGGCGCGTCGACGGCCACGCCGTCGCTCTCGGCAATCGCGGCTTGCTGACGGAGCTCGGTATCGATCCGGGCGAGCTCGATGCGGAGGCGGATACGCTGCGAGAGGAAGGCCAGACGGTGATGTTCGTCGTCGCAGACGGCAAGCTCGCGGGTCTTCTTGGAGTGGCCGATCCGATCAAGGCCTCCACGCCCGAGGCGATCGCAAGCCTCCACAGGGACGGAGTTCGCGTGGTGATGCTGACCGGGGACAATCGGCGCACGGCCGAGGCGGTGGCCGCGAAGCTGGGCCTGGCCGACGTCATGGCCGAGGTCCTGCCCGATCAGAAGGCGGAGGTCGTAAAGCGCCTGCAGGCGGATGGCCGGACCGTCGCCATGGCCGGCGATGGCATCAACGATGCCCCCGCTCTGGCGCAGGCGGATGTCGGCATCGCCATGGGCACGGGTACCGACGTGGCCATGGAGAGCGCCAGCGTGACACTCGTGAAGGGAGACCTGCGCGGCATCGCACGCGCGCGCGCCCTGTCGCGCGGCACGATGAGGAACATCAGGCAGAACCTCTTCTTCGCGTTCGTCTACAACGCGCTCGGCGTTCCCATCGCGGCCGGCGCGCTCTATCCTGTCTTCGGCTTGCTTCTCAATCCGATGATCGCGGCCGCGGCCATGAGCATGAG
>JAUXJB010000266.1 GCA_030624945.1 Deltaproteobacteria bacterium
GACTGGCGGAACAGCCTAACCCTGTTCGAGCGCGCAGTCGCGGTAACGGACGACAACTGGATCGCCCTCAACAACGTGGCCTGGTACCGAGCCACCTGTCCCGATGTCACCGTACGCGACGGTGCACGCGCGGTCGTGCTCGCGGAGCGTGCCTGTGAGATCACACGCTACCTCGACGGCGAGTACCTGGACACGCTGGCCGCGGCCCACGCGGAAGCCGGCCGCTTCGAGGAAGCGGCCCGCAGCTCGCGGCGCGCGATCGCTCTGGCCACGTCGGCCGGCCGGACGCAGGTCGCGGACGTGTTTCGGAAACGCCTGGCCCACTACTCGGAGCGGCGCCCCTATCGCTCCAGCCGCGGTTGTCCCTGAGCCGCTCGACCGTCCTCAGTCGAGGTAGCCGAGCGCCCGCAACTGCTCGATGCGCTCCCTCTCGGCCGCGGACGGAAGCGCACGCCTCGGGCAGCTGCCGGCCACCCGCAGCGGCCGGCCAGCCTGGTAGAGCTCCCGTCGCTGCTCGAAGCGCACCACCCCCTCGCGCTGCCCGGCATCAGCGGCGATCTGTGCGGCCCGCGCGATGGTCGTCACGGCCTCCGGGAACCGGCCCGCCTCCGCGTAGGCCGCGGCCAGCGTATCGAGGAACTCGCTGTCGCCATCCTGCATGATCTGGCTGGCGCGTTCGGCGAGCACCACAGCACGCTCTCCGTCCCGGATCGATGCGTCCGGGCAGGTGGCGAGCATCCAGGCGACGTTGTTGAGAGCCAGCCAGCTGTCCGCAGCCTGCGCCAGCGCGCGCTCGCGGGCCGTCATAACATCGGGCTCCATCGGTTCGATGGCGCGAGCCTCACGCCACGCGGCCGTATCGTACGTGGCGACGTAGGTCGGAGAATGAGCCTCGAGAAATCCGTCCACGAAGATCTGCTCCAGCACCCGCCCGTCCATGTCGCGTCCGATGGGGAGGCCCTTCAGCAGCAGGATCGTGGGTGCCAGGTCCAGCACGTTTCCCAGGACCGGCAGCGCCGACGCCGTACGCGGCAGCTCGCCGCCGGAGCGTCGTAGCTGCTTGCCCGCGGCGATCAGCACACCCGGCAGCGGTTCATCGTGCCCCCCCGAGTTCGCGGCCTCGGCCGGCAGCTCGGGCCGAAAGACCTGAGCCCGGTTCGTCGCCTGCATGCCGTGGTCCGAGACGACGAAGACATGGGCGTCCCGCGCCAGGTGGGCCATGACCTTTCCCAGAAAGAGATCGACACGCTCGTAGTAGCGCGGAATCACCCCGGAGAGCTCTTCGATCTCGCGAGCCGAAGGTGGATGCTCGAACCGTTCGGGCTGCAGATAGCGCCAGAACCGATGGCCCACAACGTCGGTGCCGCCGAAGTAGAGCATCAGCAGATCAAACTCGTCCCCCGGAGCCAGCAGCCTCGTAGCGATGGAGAAATAGATCTGGTCGGCGCGCAGCGCCCAGAGGGAGTTTTCGATCAGCTCGCTCTCGAGGGGCGAGCGCGCGCGCGGGGCCTCGCCGAAGATCTCCGCCTGCGAGCGCGGCAGCTCGGCCACGACCTCGTCCACGATCTCCATCACCCGATTCTGCAGGCTGCTCGGATGTACCTGACCTGCCTGGCCCCGCACGAGGCCACCCTTCCATACACCGAGCGCCCGGCGCGCCGCAGCCACGGTGTCGACCTGGAGCTCGGTGTTGGTCTGGGCCACCATCGAGCCACGCACGTTCTCCGTCGGAAAAGTCATCCACCAGCCGATCACATGAACCGTCCGGCCCGCCTCGGAGAAGATGTTCCAGAGCGCCTTCGTCCTGCGATCCCGGCTGTCGTAGAGCCTCAGGCTTCCTGCGGGCCCGGAGGGGGTGATCATGTGCAGAATGCCGTGCTTGCGGGGGACCTTTCCGGTGGCAACCGAGGTCCAGATGACGGGCGACAGCGTCGGGCTGAACGTCTCGAGCCGTCCATACACGCCGCTCTTCATCAGCCGGGCCAGCGTGGGCAGCCGGCCCTCGTGAAGCAGCGGGAGCAACACGTCCCACTCCAGTCCGTCGATGCCAATCAGCAGGACGGGGCGCTCCAGCGAAGTTTCCGGGGTCTGCTCGCGCTGGGACGAGTCGCCGCAGGCGACCATGCCCAGCACAACTAAGACCAGGAGCCACATCGTGCGCGCATTATGACACGAGCTATGCTACGCGCCGCATGACGGAGTTCTTCTTCCGACTCACGCCCGACTGGGTCTTGCGCGCGATCGAGCTCGGGGGCTTCGACCCCACGGGACACTGCACGATGCTCAATGCGCTGGAGAACCGTGTCTACGATCTGCGCTTGACCAACGACTCTCACGTGATCGTAAAGTTCTACCGGCCCGGTCGCTGGAGCCGCGAGGCCATCCTCGAGGAGCACGCCTTCCTGCGGGAGCTACGCGAAGCCGAGATCCCCGTCTGCGCCCCGTTGCCCTTCTCCGATGCTGAGACCGTGCACAGCGTCGAAGGCATCTTCTACGC
>JAUXJB010000140.1 GCA_030624945.1 Deltaproteobacteria bacterium
AGCTCCTGCTCCGTGGCCTGCTCGACGATGCCATCGAATCGGAGCAGTACCTCGATGGCCTTCTCGTACGACACGGGATGCCCGATCTGGATCGCGCTGGCCACCGTGGGACGGGCCTCGATCGGCTCGAACTTCTCGAAGTTCTGCTGGTAGCTATGGTAGAGGGGGTTCGCGCGCTCCGCCTGCGCACAGACGATCCGCGGCAGCTTGTCGATGATCCCCAGCTCCTGGAACTCCAGCAGGCCCTTCCCGAGCGCGGACACGTTGCCGAGGTTTCCTCCGGGAACCACGATCCAGTCCGGCACTTCCCAGTCGAACTGCTGCACGATCTCCATGCCCACGGTCTTCTGGCCCTCGATCCGCAGCGAGTTCATCGAGTTGGCCAGGTAGATGCCATCGCGGGCGGCGATCTCTTGCACGATCTCCATGCAGCCGTCGAAGTCGGTCTCCAGCGAGAGGGTGATGGCTCCGTTGGCCACGGGCTGCACGAGCTGCGCGACAGACACCTTGTCCTGGGGAAGCAGCACAACGGCGGGAATGCCCGCGTACGCGGCATAGGCAGCCAGGGCGGCGGATGTGTCGCCCGTCGACGCGCACGCGACCGCGCGCACGGACTGGCCGCGGCTCATCATCTCGTTCACCACCGAGACCAGGACGGTCATGCCGAGATCCTTGAAGCTCCCCGTATGCGTGTTCCCGCACAGCTTGATCCAGAGGTTCGGCAGGCCGAGCTGCTGCCCCAGGCGCCGCGCCCAGAAGAGATTCGTGTGCCCCTCCAACATCGAGACCACGTTGTCCGACGCCACGATCGGACAGACCATCTCGAACTTGCCCCAGACGCCACTGGCGAACGGCCATTCCGTGGTGTGTGCGCGCGCCTCGAAGATCCGCTTCCATTCCGCCCCGGAGATCTTCTTGAGCGCCTCCATGTCGTGCTGCACCTTGAGCAAGCCGTCGCATCTGGGGCAGCGGTAGATCACCTCGGTAAGCGGCCAACGTCCCTCGCAGCCCGCAAAGCACTCGAACCAGCTGTCGAACCGACCCTCGACCTGGGGTGGCGACATGACTAAATCCCCCGCTCGATTCGGATCACCTGTACGGGTCGGGTGACCTCTGCGAGCTGCTCGATGTCGCGAATCGCCGCGTCAAGGCTTCCCTGGCGCGCGGTATGTGTCGTGATCACCACCGGTACCGCTCGCTCCGCGCGCCGCTCCTCTTGAAGCACAGTGGCGATACTGATGCCGAATTCGCCGAGCGCGCCCGTGATCTCGGATAGCACGCCGGGCGAGTCCAGCGCAGCTACCCGCAGATAGTATTCGGTCTCGAGGTCCTCGGGCCTGGCCAGTGTCACCTCTCGCAGTGCGGGTGTTCCCAGGGGGGGCACCCGCAACGCGGCCCCCAGCCGACGCGCCCGCGCGAGCTCCATCAGGTCCCCCACGACGGCGCTGCCCGTGGGAAGCGAGCCGGCGCCGGCCCCGTAGTACAGGGTCGGGCCCGAGTGCAGGCCCTGGACCTCGACCGCGTTCATCGGTCCGTCCACACGGGCGAGCACGCTCGTCTCCGGAATCATGGTGGGGTGCACGTGGGCCTCGATCCCCTGATCGCCACGTTTCCCGACGGCCAGCAGCTTGATCCGCAGCCCGATCCGCCGAGCGTACTCCACGTCGACCGGCTCGATGCGCTCGACTCCCTCGACACCAAACTGATCGGGGCCCACCCGGACGCCGAACGCCAGGGCCAGCAGAATGGAGAGCTTGTGAGCCGAGTCCGTGCCGTCGACATCGAACGTGGGATCCGCCTCGGCGTAGCCGAGATCCTGGGCGCGCTTGACGCAGGCTTCGTAGGACTCGCCGCGCTCCTCCATCTCCGTGAGGATGTAGTTGCACGTGCCGTTCACGATTCCGAGTATGGAGTCGATCCGATCCGCGCAGAGACCCTCGCGCAGCGCGCGCAGAACGGGGATCGTGCCCCCGACACTTCCCTCGAATGCGATCTCGGCGCGTTTGGAGGCGGCCAGGGCAAATATCTCCTCGCCGTGCTGGGCGAGCAAGGCCTTGTTCGCGGTCACGACGCCCTTGCCAGAATCGAGGGCTGCCAGCACGATGCTGCGAGCCACCCCGGTGCCCCCCACGAGCTCGACCACGAGGTCGATCTCGGGATCATCGACCAGCTCGCGCCAGTTCCGCGTCGTGGCGTACTCCGCCAGGGACACGCCGCGATCGGTCTCCAGATCGATGTCGGCGATCACGGTGAGTTCTAGCGGAAAGCCGAGCCGTTCGGCGATGCGCTCGCGACCCTCCTGAAAGATCCGGACGACACCCGTTCCGATCGTCCCCAGCCCGACCAGGCCCACGCGTACAGCGGGTTCAGCCATCCCGGAGCAGCCTGCGGATGCTGCGCACCGCCTGTCGCGTACGATGCGTGTTCTCGACCATAGCGAAGCGCACGTATCCCTCGCCTGACGGACCGAATCCGATGCCCGGCGACACCGCCACCTGTGCGCGTTGCAGGAGCAGCTTGGAGAACGCCAGCGAGCCCATCTCCGCAAACCGCTCGGGCAGGGGGGCCCAGACGAACATCGTGGCGGGTGGCTTCTCGATCTTCCATTCCGATCCGAGCCCATCGATCAGGGCATCGCGCCGCGCCTGGTAGTCTGCGACAACCTCGTGGACCACGTCCTGCGGTCCGTCGAGCGCCAGGATGGATGCGATCTGTATCGGCTGGAACGTGCCGTAGTCGAGGTAGCTCTTGACCCGTCCCAGCATCTGAATCAGCTCTGCGCCGCCGGCGGCGAAGCCCACCCTCCAGCCGGCCATCGCGTGCGACTTGGACAGCGAGGTGAACTCGATCGCGATCTCGCGCGCACCGGGCACCTCGAGAACACTTGGAGGCCTGTACCCGTCGAAGCAGATCTCGGCATAGGCCAGATCATGGACGAGCAGCAGGTCGTTCTCTCGACACAGCTCGACCAGCTTCGTCATGAAGGCGAGATCCACCGAGGCGGTAGTCGGATTGTGTGGGAAAGACGCGATCAAGAGCTTCGGGTGGGGCCAGGACAGCGAGATCGCCTCCCTCAGACGCTCCACAAAACCGTCGAGCGGCTGCAGCGGAACACGGTGCAGATCGCCCCCGGCGATCAGCACCGAGAAAGCGTGAATCGGGTAGCTCGGGTCGGGACACAGCGCCATGTCGCCCCGCGAGACGGTCGCCATGACGAAATGCGAAAGGCCCTCCTTCGCGCCGATCGTGTTCAGCACCTCTGTCTCGAAATCCAGCTCCACCCCGAAACGCCGCTGGTACCAGCGCGTGATGGCGCGCCGCAGATTGGGCAGGCCCCGCGAGACGGAGTAGCGATGGTTGCGCGGGTCGCGAGCGGCCGAGACCAGCTTCTCGACGATGTGCGGTGGCGTGGCGTGGTTCGGGTTCCCAAACCCCAGGTCGATGACATCTTCGCCGCGGCGTCGCGCCTCGAGCTTGAGCTCGTTGACGATCGAGAGCACGTACGGGGGCAGCCGATCGATCTTCTCGAAGCGACTCACGAGCAGGACCCCCGCGCCCGGCTCCCGGAAGGGGCTCCCCCCGGAACACTCGGGGCCAAACGCGCGTGCTGGAGACTCGATTCGGACATGGGGAGAAACGAGGGTATTCGACGTAACTCGCCGACGCAAATGGGGATCTGCCTATGCGACTGGCTGCGGACGGCGCTTGCCTCAGGCGACGGCGCCAAAGTCGAGCCGCTCTCCCCAACGCCGCTCCACGCTCTTCCGCAGGCGCTCGTGGCGCCGCAAGAGCGGATCCGCCCTCAGCAGTCGTTGGGCGGCCGCCCGTACCGGGGGCAGGAGCTCCGCGTGACGAACCAGATCCGCCAGCCGCAGCTCCGGAAGGTGGCCGGCCTGGCGGGTCCCGAGCCACTCCCCGGCACCGCGGATGCGCAGGTCCTCCTCCGCGATCTCGAAACCGCTATCGCTGGCCTCCAGGATTGCGAGCCGGCGCACGGCCCCCTCGTTCTTCGGCTCCGCGATCAGCAGGGCCGTGCCTCGCTTGTGTCCGCGTCCCACGCGTCCGCGCAGCTGGTGGAGCTGGGCCAGGCCGAACCGCTCCGCATGTTGCACCACCAGAAGTGTGGCGTTGTGCACGTCGAGTCCCACCTCGATCACGCTGGTCGAGGCCAGGATCCGCACCTGGCCCGAGTTGAAGCGCGCCATCGCCCGGCTCCGTTCCGCCGGATCCAGGCGTCCGTGCAGGAGCGCCATCCCGACACCCGGGAACGCCTTGCCGAGCTGCTCGAAGCCCCGCGTCGCATCTTTCAGGTCCTGCTTCTCCGACTCCTCGATGAGCGGATAGACCACGTAGACCTGCTCCCCGCGCGCGAGCGTTCGCTTCACCTCCTCGAGCACCTGGCGCCCGGCGTCAGAAGGCACGACCCGTGTCTCGACGGGCACGCGTCCCGGTGGCCGCTCGCGCAGGCTCGAGTGATCGAGATCGCCGAAGACCGTGAGTGCGAGCGTGCGCGGAATCGGAGTGGCCGACATGAAGAGCTGGTGCGGATTCTCCCCCTTCTCGCCCAACGTACGGCGCTGGGCGACACCGAAGCGGTGCTGCTCGTCGATCACGCAAAAGCGCAGGTTCGGCAGGGCGACAGAGCCGGAGAGCAGGGCGTGGGTGCCGACGAGTATCGCGATCTCCCCCAGCTGGAGCAGGCGTTGCAACGAGTGGCGTTCGCCGGCGGGCGTACTCCCCGTCAGAAGGGCGACCCGCAGACCCAGCGGTCCCGCCAGGCTCCGAAAGGTCTCGAAATGCTGCTGCGCCAGAATCTCGGTCGGGGCGAGCACGGCGGTGAGCCCCCCAGAGGCATGCGCTGCCACGCCGCCCAGGAGAGCGAGCACCGTCTTGCCCGTGCCCACGTCCCCGACCAGCAGGCGGTTCATGGGGCGGGGTCGCTCCAGGTCGGCGGCGATCTCGCTCCATACCCGACGCTGGTCCCCGGTCAGCGTGAAGGGCAGCTGGCGGATCGATCGCGCGACGCTGGGGTCGCGCACCGCCAGCGGCTTCGCCTTTCGGCACGAGAGCGCGGACCGTCGTAGCTCCAGTCCCACCTGAAGCACGAACAGCTCCTCCGCCACGAGCCGCAGATGGTAAGGGGTGTGCCGGCCCCGGAGCTGCTCGGG
>JAUXJB010000213.1 GCA_030624945.1 Deltaproteobacteria bacterium
AGCTTGGTCCACTGCAGTGCGGCGGTGAGCTTGCTCTGCTGGATGGCCATCGCGGGGTCGACGTGCTTGGGACAGACCTCCGAACACTCGTTCGCGTACGAGCAGGACCAGACCCCGTCGGGCCCGTGCATGCCGTCCCAGCGCGCGGCCTCTCCCTCGTCCCGCGAGTCGCGGTTGTAGCGGTATCCCAGCGCGATCGCGGCAGGGCCGACGAACCCGGGCTCGTGTGCCAGAACGGGGCAGGCCGCGTAGCAGAGCGCGCAGTTGATGCACATGCTGAACTGCTTGAACTCCTCGAGCTGGGCCGGCGACTGCCGCACCTCGCCCTCGTCGATCGCCCTCTCGAACCGGCGAATGATCCAGGGCTTCACGCTCTTCAGCTTGTGCATGAAGCTGTCGAGCTCGACGACGAGATCCCGGACGACCGGGAAATTCGAGAGCGGCTCGACGCGGATTTGTTCCGTGTAGTCGCGCACGAAGGCCGCGCACGTCAGCATCGGGCGACCGTTCACGAGCATGCCGCAGCTACCGCACACACCCATTCGACACGACCAGCGATGAGACAAGGAGGGATCGATCTCGTCCTTGATGTAGTTCAGCGCGTCGAGGACGACCCAATCCGGCTGGCACGGGACCTCGTATTCCTGCCATCCGGCTTCGTCGTCGCTCTCGGGCCGGTATCGCAGGATCTGGAATTTCACGGTCGTGATGTCCGACATCAGTACTTTCGCTCCTCGGGCTCCCAACGCGTGAGCGTGACGGGCTTGTAGCTGAGCTCGGGTCCGTCGGCGGAGAACTTGATGACGCTGTGCTTGAGAAAATCGGCATCGTTGCGCGTGGAGAACTCCGTGCGCGTGTGCGCGCCGCGGGACTCCTTGCGCTGGACCGCCGAGATGGCGACTGTTTCCGCGACGTCGAGCATGTTCCCGAGCTCCAACGCCTGCACAACCTCGGTGTTGAACACCTTGCTCCCGTCCTGCAAGCCCACGTCCGCGAAGCGCCCCTTGAGCTGCACCACCGTGTCGACCGTGGCCTGCATGGAGTCCTCCTCGCGGAAGATGCCGCAGCCAGACTCCATGGTCAGGTTCAACTCGCGACGCAGCTGGGCGATCTTCTCGCCACCGGCCTTGCTGCGCAGCGCGTCCATGCGCCCCTCTTCGGCGCGCGCCTGCTCGAGCAGCGCGGACTCGCTCTTCTCCGCGGTGCCGCCGGCGAACTCGACCGCGGCCCGCCCACAGTGTGCACCGAAGACCAGACACTCCGTCAGCGAGTTCGAGCCCAGGCGATTCGCGCCGTTGATGGAGACGGACGCGCACTCCCCCGCCGCATACAGCCCGGCGATCTCGGTGGCGCCATCGACGTCGGTATCGATGCCGCCCATCATGTAGTGAACGACGGGGCGAACGGGAATCGGCTCCCAGACAGGGTCGATCCCCACGTAGTTTCGCGCGAGCTCGCGCACGAACGGGAGCTTCTTATCGATCTTCGCCTCGCCCAGGTGGCGCAGGTCGAGGTGGACGTACTCGCCGTAACGGCCCTTCAAGCCGCGACCGGCCTCGAACTCCTTCATGATCGCGCGCGAGACCATGTCGCGAGGCCCGAGCTCCGCCCGGTCTCCAACGCCGTAGTCGTAGGTGACCAGGAAACGCTCGTCGGCGGCGTTCCGAAGGTAGCCACCTTCTCCGCGGGAGGCCTCGGTCATCAGAATCCCCGTGCCGGGCAAACCCGTAGGGTGGTACTGGACGAACTCCATGTCCTTCAGGCCGACGCCCGCCCGGTACGCGAGGGCCATCCCGTCACCGGTCTTGACGGCCGCATTCGTGGTGAAGGGAAAGATCTTGCCGGCGCCGCCCGTGCAGACGATCACGGCTCGGCCCAGCACCGCGTGCATCTCGCCGCTGCGGATGTCGAAGGCAGCCACGCCACCGACCTGGCCACCGTCGACGAGGAGCCGGGTCGCGAAGTACTCGTCGTAGCGGGCGATCTGCTCGTACTGCAGAGACGTCTGGAAGAGCGTGTGCAGCATGTGAAAGCCGGTCTTGTCGGAGGCGTACCAGGTGCGCTTCACGCTCATCCCGCCGAAGGCCCGCACCGCGATCCGACCGTCCGGCTCGCGGTTCCAGGGGCAGCCCCAGTGCTCGAGCTGAATCAGCTCCCTCGGAGCCTCCTGCACGAACACCTCGACCACATCCTGGTCCGCGAGAAAGTCACTCCCCTTGAGGGTGTCGTAGGCGTGCAGGTCCAGGCTGTCGTCGTCCGCCGCCACCGCGGCCGCGCCACCCTCCGCGGAGACGGTGTGGCTGCGCATGGGATAGAGCTTCGAGACGCACGCCACCGAGAGGCCCGGGTTGGCTTCCACCGCTGCAATCGCCGCCCTCAGGCCCGCTCCGCCCCCGCCGACGAGCACGATGTCGTGGTGGTTCACCTCCACTGCGCCTCTTCCCCCCTACTGCTGAGCTTCCGCCGACGTTCGCACCGCATGCTACCCGATTCTCGATTTGCGTGCGCAGGCCGTGGGAGAATGTCGGGATGGCACGTCTCGAGTTCTTCTTCGACTGCTCCAGTCCCTGGACCTATCTCGCCTTCCATCGGATCGAGGACGTCTGTGCGGAAGCGCAGGCCGAGCTCAGCTGGCGCCCGATCCTCGTCGGCGGCGTGTTCAACGAGGTGAACCCCAGCGTCTACGAGCACCGGGCAAACCCGATCGCTCGCAAGGCGCGCTACTTCACCAAGGACCTCGCGGACTGGGCCCGTTACTACGGGATCGCGATCGGACAGCCGCCCGTGTTCCCGGTCAACAGCGTCAAGGCCATGCGAGGCGTCTTCGTCGCCGAGGAGAACGGCTGCTTGCCCGCGTACTCCCGGGCCGTCTTCGAGGCCTACTGGGGTCAGCTCGCAGACATATCCCAGGACCACGTGCTGCGGGAGATCGCGCTCCGCGTCGGCCTGGACCCGACGGACTTCTTCGATCGCATCGCGCGCCAGGAGTACAAGGATCGACTCCGGGAGAACACCGACGAGCTGATGCGCCGGGGCGGCTTCGGGTCGCCGACCATGTTCGTGAACGAGGGGGACATGTACTTCGGCAACGACCGGCTCGAGCTCGTGAGCGCAGCCCTGCGCGAGTCCTCGCGCTGATCGACAGACAGGCGGATCAGGAGCGGGAGGCGCTCGCGAGGTCTCGCCAGATCTGATCGGGATCGTCCGGCGGGCTCGGCCAGAAATCCCCGGCGGGCCGCTCCCCGGCGAGGGACGCGTAGACGCGCGTCAGGTTGCGCGCGGGAACGAGGTTCAAGAAGTACTCGAGCTCGCGGCGGCGATCCTCGCGGAGCCCCGCAGGTATGACACTTTTCAAGCGGAGGCGTAGGCGCTCGGGATCCTCGCCGGCCTCGCTCCACAAGCTCTGAAATTCCGTCCGTGCCGTGCGCAGCGTTCG
>JAUXJB010000075.1 GCA_030624945.1 Deltaproteobacteria bacterium
AGCAACTCCACAACGCGGTAATCGTTCGCACGAAGAAGGAGATCGGCAGGTCCGACGGTTCGTATATTCGATTTGATGACAATTCGGTGGTTCTGGTCGATCCGAACCGAGAGCCCATCGGCACACGCATCTTTGGGCCCGTCGCTCGGGAGTTGCGGGCGAAGCGGTTCATGAAGATCGTGTCGCTAGCTCCGGAGGTTCTGTGATGGCGGCGAAAGTTCGCGTGGGCGATACGGTTCAGATCCTCGCGGGCAAGGATCGAGGAGCGCGTGGCGCTGTACTGAGGGTAGATCTGGGGAAAATGAAGGTCGTCGTGGAACGGATCAATCTCGTGAAGAAGCACCAGAAGCCGAGCACGGCCAATCGTCAGGGCGGCATCATCGAGCGCGAGGCGCCGCTAAGCCTGTCGAATGTCGCGGTGATTCATAAAGGCGAGAAGACACGCGTGGGGTTCCGCACGGTGGACGGCAAGAAGGTGCGCTGGAGCAAGAAGCACGACGAGGCGATCGATGGCTGAGAGTAAGTACGTACCTCGCCTTCTCGAGCGCTACCGCCAAGAGGTCGTTCCCTCCTTGCGGGAACGATTTGGCTTCAAAAACTCCATGCAGGTGCCGAGGCTTCAGAAAGTCACGTTGAACGTTGGTCTGGGCGAAGCCCTGACCAACGCCCGCCTGCTCGAATCGGCCGTCGAAGAGCTTGCGCAGATCAGCGGCCAGAAGGCGGTTATCACGAAAGCCAAGAAGTCGATCGCGAACTTCCGGCTGCGCGAGGGACAGTCCATCGGCTGCATGGTGACGCTGCGCAGGGATCGTATGTGGGAATTTGTCGACCGCCTCATCAACGTTGCGCTGCCTCGCGTTCGTGACTTTCGAGGCGTATCCCCTCGGGCATTCGATGGGCGTGGCAATTACTCCTTGGGCCTGCAAGAGCAGACAATTTTCCCCGAGATCAACTTGGACAAGATCGAACGGATCCGAGGTCTGAACCTCTCCATCACAACGACGGCGTCCACGGACGAAGAGGGGCACGCGCTTCTCAAAGAACTCGGGATGCCTTTCAGGGACATGAGTACGTAATGGCGAAAGTCTCGAAGGTAAACCAACAGCTTCGTCTGCGCGCCCAGCGCAACGCCGGGAAGCTAAAGTTCAAGTCTCGGTACTACAACCGGTGCCGTCGCTGTGGACGCGCACGCAGCTACTATCGCATGTTCGACCTGTGCCGGATCTGCCTGAGGCAGCTCGCCTTGGAAGGCAAGATTCCCGGCATGACGAAGTCGAGCTGGTGAGGAGGGAGTAGTGCTGACGGATCCCATCGCCGATATGCTTACGCGCATTCGCAACGGTGGTCGCGCTCGCCTCGTGCGCGTCTCGCTGCCCGGATCGCACCTGAAGGCCGACATAGCGCGGGTGCTGAAAGAGCGCGGATTCATCTCGGATTTTTCGAGGGAGGGCGATCCGAAGAAGCCGACCCTGTCGGTGGAGATTCGTTACAACGCCGACAACGCGCCGATCATTGAGGGCATCGAGCGCGTCTCCAAGCCGAGTCGTCGCGTGTACGTGGGATGGGATGAAATCCCGCAGGTCCGCAACGGGCTCGGCATCGCGATCCTCTCCACGCCGCGTGGAATTATGACCGATGAACAAGCCAGGGAAGCCCACATCGGAGGCGAAATCCTGGCGAGGGTTTGGTGAGCGGCGATGTCTCGTATCGGAAAGATGCCCGTCCCTCTGCCCTCCGGTGTCGAGGTGACCGTTGCCGGTGGCGCCGTGCGGGTAAAAGGTCCCAAGGGGCAGCTGGAAGAAGCACTCGCACCCCTCACGAGTGTGGAAGTTTCAAACGGTGAAGCGCTGGTGAAGCGGGAGAACGACTCGAAGCGAGCGCGGGCGATGCACGGGCTCATGCGCAGCTTGCTATCGAACATGGCGGTCGGGGTCAGCACGGGCTTCGAGCGCAGCCTCGATATCGTCGGGGTCGGGTATCGAGCCCAGGTCGCGGGCAGCAAGCTCACCTTGAACGTGGGCTATTCCCATCCGGTTGTCATGGCCGTTCCGGACGGGCTCGAAGTCGTCGCCGAGAACCCGACGCACCTCGTGGTCAAGGGGACGAGCAAGCAGGCAGTCGGTCAATTCGCCGCGGAGATCCGGAAAGTGCGGAAGCCGGAACCCTACAAGGGGAAGGGGATCCGTTATTCGGACGAGGAAGTGCGACGCAAGGTTGGAAAGGCGGGTGCGGGGGTCTGAGAATGCCGACGAACGAGCGCAAGAGACTTTGGGAACGGCGGAAGCAGCGGTCGCGGAAGCAGCTGAGGAGCTGTGAGCGGCCTCTGCTCACCGTGTATCGCAGCTCGCGACACATCTACGCGCAGATCGTCGATCCCCTCTCGGGAAGAACACTGGCCGGTGTTTCCACGCGATCTCCCCACCTGAGAGGGGAGCTGACTTCAACCCGGGATATGGCGGCGGCCAGCAAGATCGGGGCGGCCATCGCCCAGAGGGCACTAGAGAAGGACATCCGAGAGGTGGTTTTCAACCGGAACGGTTTCGTCTTCTCGGGACGCGTCAAGGCCATCGCAGACGCGGCTCGAGAGGCCGGACTGAGCTTTTAGGCGGAATATGGCAGGCAGGGCGGTAGCGCGAAGCGAATTGCTAAACCCGAACGACTTCGACCTCCAGGAGCGTGTGGTCAGCATCAATCGGGTGGCGAAGGTCGTCAAGGGAGGGCGTCGCTTCGGCTTTACGGCGCTCGTGGTGATGGGCAACGGAGCCGGGATCGTCGGTTCGGGCCTCGGGCGAGCGAACGAGGTTCCCGAGGCCATCCGAAAGGGTGTGGAGCAGGCGCGCAAGAGCCTGGTGCGGGTGCCGCTGATCGACGGGACGATTCCCTACCAGGTGATCGGGGAGTTCGGGGCCGGGCGGGTGCTGCTCAAGCCCGCATCAAAGGGAACCGGCGTGATCGCGGGCGGCGCGGTGCGAGCTCTCTGCGAGGCGGCGGGCGTACAGAATGTCCTGACCAAGTGCCTGGGCACGAGTCGCCCTCACAATGTCATCCGGGCGACGCTGGAGGGCTTCAGCCGCTTGCGCGAGCCCGAGGCGCGGCGGGAGGAGCTGCGAGTCTGATGGGTAAGTCGGCGAAGAAGGAGAAGAAGATTCGCGTCCGTCAGGTGCGCAGCGCGATCGGTTGCCGTCGAGACCAACGTGCCACGCTGCGCGGACTTCGCCTCGGTCGTCCCGGGAAGGTGGCCGAGCTGCAGGATAGTCCCGCCGTGCGCGGCATGATCGACAAGGTGGCCCACGTCGTGATCGTGGAGGATGCCTGATGCTGGACTCCCTACGTCCGGCTCCCGGCGCGCGTCGTCCTCGCAAGCGAGTCGGGCGCGGTATCGGAAGCGGTTCGGGGAAGACCTGCGGACGGGGTCAGAAGGGCGCGGGCGCGCGATCGGGCTCAAAGCAGCGCCCCTGGTTCGAGGGCGGCCAGATGCCGCTGGCGCGACGCCTGCCCAAGCGGGGCTTCACCAATATCTTCCGAGAAACCCATCAAGTCGTGAACGTCAAAGATCTCGGCCGGTTCCCGACGGGCAAGACCGTTGACGTGGCGGCTCTCTCACATCAGGGGCTCGTGGCCCGCTCGAACCGCCCGGTGAAGATCCTCGGCGAGGGCGAGATCGGCGTGGCTCTGAAGCTTCAGGTGGACGCCGTGAGCGGCGCGGCCAGACGGAAAGTGGAGGCTGCTGGCGGATCGGTCGCGATCATCAAGACCCGCACGCGGAAGGGGAGCGACGAGTCGTGAACCCGGGCGCGGTACAGAACATCGGTCGTGTTCCCGAGCTGTACCGGCGTATCCTCTTCACGTTCGGAATGCTGGCGGTCTACCGGCTCGGTTGCGCGGTCCCGACCCCCGGGATCGATCCCGAGGAGGTACGGCGCTTCTTCGAAGAGACCGGCGGCGGACTGTTCGGGCTCGTCAACCTGTTCACGGGTGGCGCGTTCGAGCGGCTGTCGATCTTCGCGCTCGGGATCATGCCCTACATCAGCGCCTCCATCATCCTCCAGCTGCTGACGGTCGTGATTCCGAAGCTCGAGGAGCTCAAGAAAGAGGGCGAAGAGGGCCGCCGCGTGATCACGCGCTACACGCGCTACGGTACGGTCCTCCTGGCGATCGTGCAGGGCTTTATGATGGCGACAGCGCTGGAGCAGGGGGCTTTCGGTCAGAACGCGGTCTTGCAGCCCGGCTGGGGCTTCCGGATCATGGCCGTGATCACGCTGACGGCCGGTACCTCCTTCATCATGTGGCTCGGCGAGCAGATCAACGAGCGGGGGATCGGCAACGGGATCTCACTGGTGATATTCGCCGGCATCGTGGTCTCGATTCCATCGGCGTCGAGTCAACTGTTCGATCTGGTCCGGACCGATCAGATGACCCCGATCGGGGCGATCTTGCTGCTGCTCTTCATGGTTGGCGTGGTCGCCGTGATCGTGTACGTCGAGCGCTCCCAACGTCGGATTCCCATCCAGTACGCGCGTCGGGTCGTCGGCCGCAAGCAGGTCGCGGGCGGTACGACGTATTTCCCGCTGCGCCTCAACACATCCGGAGTGATCCCGCCCATCTTCGCTTCGTCGCTCTTGCTGCTGCCGCTCCAGGTCTCGGCCTGGGGGGGGATGGAGCGGGTGAGTGACTTCGTGAACGATTACCTGGGCTTCACCGGCCCGACCTACAATGTGACGTATGTCGCGTTGATCATGTTCTTCGCCTATTTCTATACGGGAGTCTTGATCAATCCGGACGATGTAGCCGAGAACATCAAGAAGAACGGCGGGTACATCCCGGGAATCCGCCCCGGGAAGCGCACGGCGGAGTACATCCTGCGCGTACTGAATCGGATCACGCTCCTTGGCGCCTGCTATTTGGCGGCCGTCTGCGTCCTCCCGAATTTGCTGGCTGCCCAGCTCGCGGTGCCATTCCTCTTCGGGGGGACGGCGCTGCTGATCTGTGTCGGGGTGGCCATGGACACGGTCGGGCAGATCGAGGCGCATCTGGTGAGCCGCAACTACGACAGCTTCGTGCAGGGAGCTCGCATCCGGGGCCGAGGCGGCAGATGAGCGAGCGGAATCTGATCCTCATCGGTCCGCCCGGGTCGGGCAAGGGAACCCAGGCAAAGCGGCTCGCCAAGCGCTTTGGTATCCCTCAGATTGCCACCGGGGACATCCTGCGCGAGGCGGCGGCCTCCGGCTCAGAGGCAGGGGGGCGGGCCAGGTCGATCATGGAGCGCGGCCACCTCGTGCCGGACGATCTGGTGATCGATATCGTGCGCGCCCGCCTGGCCAAGGAGGACTGCAACCCCGGTTTCATCCTCGACGGATTTCCGCGTACGACGGGGCAAGCGGAGGCGCTAGACGCTATCCTCCGGGAGCAGGGTCGAGGGCCCGTCCGCGTGGTCGCTCTGGTGGTGGCCGACGAGGAGCTGGTCCGGCGAATCCTCAGCCGGGGCGAGAGCCGCGCAGACGACAACGAAGGGTCGTTGAGGAACCGCCTCGAGGTCTACGACCGAGAGACGGCGCCGGTGCTCGAGCACTACCGCTCGGCCCTGGTCGAGATCGATGGCATGGGGGATATGGCCCAGATCACCGATGCCATCGTGGAGGCTCTGACCGAGCAGCGATGATCTACCTGAAGTCCGGGCGAGAACTGGATTCGATGCGCGAGGCCGGGCGCCACGTGGGAGAGATCCTGCTCGCCCTGCGCGAGCTGGCCAAGCCGGGCGTGACGACCTCGGAGATCGACCGGCATGCTCGACTCGAGATCCGCAAGCGCAAGCTCGAATCGTCGTTCCTCGGCTACAGCCCTGGGGGTGCTCCACCGTACCCCGCGGTCATCTGCACGTCCGTGAATGCCGAGATCGTGCATGCGATCCCCGGCAAGCGGGAGCTGGTCGACGGGGATATCCTGAAGCTCGATTTTGGTGTCGTGTTCCGGGGATTCCACGGCGACTCGGCCGTCACGATCGCGGTCGGTGAGGTCAGTGAGGAATCTCGCGGCCTGATCGAGGCCACCCGGCGGAGCATGTATGCGGGGATCGATCGCATGTGCCCCGGCAACAGGCTGGGAGACGTGGGACATGCCGTTCAAACCCTGGCCGAGGGCGAAGGGTACTCGGTGGTCCGGGACTTCGTCGGGCACGGCGTTGGCCGAGAGCTACACGAGCCTCCCCAGCTCCCGAACTTTGGGCGTCCAGGGCGCGGTCAGCGCCTCCGGGTCGGCATGGTGCTCGCGATCGAGCCCATGGTGAACGTGGGCTCGCCCGAAGTGAAGATCCGTGGGGATGGCTGGACGGCCCAGACGGCCGACGGAAAGAGATCCTCACACTTCGAGCACACCGTCGCAATCACCGATGACGGGCCCGAGATCCTCACGCAGGTTCCCGGAAGCCACTGAGAGGTAGAGAGGCGTGAAAGTCCGAGCGAGCGTCCGCAGAATGTGTGACAAGTGCAAGATCATTCGCAGGAAGGGAGTGGTCCGCGTGATCTGCGAGAACCCAAAGCACAAGCAGAGGCAGGGCTGAGCCATGGCGCGAATTGCTGGTGTAGATCTACCGAGAGAGAAGGTGATCAAGATCTCCCTTACCTACATCTTCGGCATCGGGGCGAGCTCGGCGTCCAAGATCTGCGATGAAGCGGGTGTGCCTCAAGATCGCAAGACCTTCGATCTCGACGAGGGCGAGGTCGTGCGGCTCCGAGATGCCATCGAGGCGAGGTACAACGTCGAGGGGGACCTCCGACGAGATCAGTCGCAGAACGTCAAGATGCTGATGGATATCGGCTGTTATCGCGGCCTGCGCCATCGGCGGGGCTTGCCCGTTCGTGGACAGCGGACGCATACGAATGCACGCACACGCAAAGGCCCGCGCAGAGCTGTGGCGGGCAAGAAGAAGACCCCGACCAAGAAGTAGGAACGCATGGCAAAGGCAAAGAAGGTCAGAAAGCGCGTCAAGAAGAACATCCCTACGGGCGTGGCACACGTTCAGGCGACGTTCAACAACACCATCGTCACGATCACGGACGTGGCGGGGAACACGATCGCGGCTTCGTCCGCAGGACAGGTCGGCTTCAAGGGTTCCCGCAAGTCCACGCCGTTCGCGGCACAAGTCTGCGCCGAGAATGTGGCGAAGAAGGCGATGGAGCACGGCGTTCGGCAGCTCGCGGTTCTCGTGAAGGGACCCGGATCAGGGCGGGAATCCGCTGTGCGAGCGCTGCAAGCCTCGGGGTTTCGAGTCACGTTCCTGCGCGATGTGACACCGATACCCCACAATGGTTGCCGCCCGCCCAAGCGGCGCAGAGGATAAGGGAGAGGCCGCTTGGCACGCTATCGAGGTCCAGTCTGTCGACTTTGCCGACGTGAGGGGATGAAGCTCTTCCTCAAGGGCGATCGCTGCTTCACGGACCATTGC